>CAYUZH010000001.1:0-1701 GCA_964449635.1 uncultured Candidatus Peribacteria bacterium
ATTGTTTTTGATAACTTCACTCGCCGCCCCGATGATTTTTTTGGTTGAACGATAGTTTTGTTCGAGTTTTACGATTTTTGCTTCGCTATAGTCTTTTTGGAAATTGAGAATATTTCTCATATCGGCTCCACGCCAGCTATAAATCGACTGCCAGTCGTCCCCGACAACACAGAGATTTCTGTATTTTCCCGCGAGAAGTTTGACGATTTGGTATTGTGGTTCATTGGTATCTTGATACTCATCAACCATTATATATTGGTATCTTTCTTGATAAATTTCAAGAAATTTCGGATTTTTGAGTGCCTGAAGCGTTTTTACGAGGATATCATCAAAATCGATGGCGTTGTTTTCTTGAAGTTTTTTTTGATAGATATAGTAGATATCTTTGACTACTTCTTTAAAGCGAGAATCTACGAGTGATTCATAAGCTTGAGGGGTGATGAGATTATTTTTCGCATTTGAGATGTAGGTTTGTATTTTTCGGCTTGGAAATTCTTTGTCTTCGATGTTTTTTTCTCTGGATATTTGTTTGATGAGAGTCAAACTATCTGATGCGTCATAGATAATAAAATCTTTTTTAATCCCGATATCGAGTGATTCAAAGTCCGGACTCTCAGTGAGTCCGGACTTTTTTAGAGAAACAACTTCCTTGATTGTTTGTACTCAAAAGCTATGAAAGGTTCCTATATATGGGAGACGTCAAGAATTACGAAAGTTTGCTCCTTCTATATCAATACCGAGCTTATGAGCAATTCTCTCCTTCATCTCACGAGCCGCTTTGTTGGTAAATGTCACACAGAGAATATGCCTTGGTGCGATATTATTTCGGAGAATCATCTCTCCGACTCTTTGAGTCAGAGTTGCTGTCTTTCCACTTCACGCTCCAGCAATAATCAGGAGAGGTCAGTCGATAATACTTACCGCTTCTTGTTGGCGTTCGTTTAGATTCATTGCTTCAAAGATTTTTTAATAAAAAAGGATTTTTAATGGAGGAATTGTATAAAAAAAATACTTTTTCTCAAATTTACCCTTCGATTTTTTGCACTCTTTTTAAAAATAGGTTACGATATGTATATGTTATACTATAAATTATTATTATGTCATCGAAAAAAATAATCGCTGTTTGTCTTTTGTTTCTAATGACTTACTCAACAACATGAGCTTTTAGTCTTTTTCAAACAGAAACTCCTACCTCAATAGATAAAGCTTCTTATGTAAAAAATATTTTTAATATAGCTCTTCGATGAGAACCTGGCTTTGAAAGCGAAAAGACACACCTTGTTCTGAGAGGTGTTGGTTGAGAGGTTATTTGAGAAGGAAAAATTGTTGATGGAGTTACGTGGCTTCCAGTTAGATATACTGAGAATATCAGTGGATGGGTACATTCAAAACTTGTAGCAAAAGAAGACTATTATGTGATGGCTTCTGATAACTATACAGTATTTTTGAGAGAAAGAACTTCTCTTGCTGGAACTTCACAAGATCTTTGTACAACAAATACCGCTGTAAGTGCAACCAATGTTTTGACATCGTTTCGTCCAGAAACTCCAGTATATAGTTATACTCCAAGTAATACTGTAAGTTCAGGAACAGAAACAATATCGACAACATATCAAGAAAAAGTTCTCACATCATTTCGCCCAGAGACTCCAGTATATAGTTATACTCCAAGTAATACTGTAAGTTCAGGAACAGAAACAA
>CAYUZH010000001.1:1801-3915 GCA_964449635.1 uncultured Candidatus Peribacteria bacterium
ACTCCAGTATATAGTTATACTCCAAGTAATACTGTAAGTTCAGGAACAGAAACAACATCGACAACATATCAAGAAAAAGTTCTCACATCATTTCGTCCAGAGACTCCAGTATATAGTTATACGCCGAGTAATACAATAAGTACGGAAACTGGTTCAACGACAACGTACCAAGAAAAAGTTCTTACATCATTTCGTCCAGAAACTCCAGTATATAGTTATACTCCAAGTACTTATACATATACTTGTCAATCGGTAAATTAGTATATTTTCTTAAAAAAACTCTCTTTTATTAAAAAGAGAGTTTTTTTATATCTTTTTTATATATTTTTCCGTTCAATTTATTGACAATATTAAAATAATACGATAAAATTTTTAGGTAAACAAATATTTTATCAAAAACAAAAATACATATGCCATCTCTTTTTTATGAAATCTTTAATGATATAGTTCAACTTGATGAAAAAACACTCCAAAAATTTTTGGATGATATTTCAGACATTTACAAAGAGTTAAAAAAGCAATGAGATATTGATGACCTCAAAGTTTTGAGAAATAAACTCGAAAGCCTTATTCATGATAATCATATCAGAGTCGAAAAAGATGCAAGAGACGAATTTAGAGACTTAAAAGCACTTCTTGAAGATATTGATGATACGATTGAAGATATTATCAAAGAAAGAGATAAAGATTTAGAAGTGATTGATGTCGTGAAAAAAATTGAGAAAAAGTATAAGGCATGTAAAAATATTGCTCCTGAGAAAAGAAAAGATTTTGTACCAGTGTGTATTAAAAAATCAGAAGTTGATTATGAAAAAGAAATTATTGAACTTCAACTTGAACTTGTAAAACTTCAAAAATATATCAAAGAAAGTGGAAAAAAACTTCTTATTATATTTGAAGGAAGAGATGCTGCTGGTAAAGGATGAAACATCAAAAGATTTACTGAATACCTTAATCCACGTTGAGCAAGAGTTGTGGCTCTTGAAAAACCAAATGATATTGAAAAGACACAATGGTACTTTCAAAGATATATTTCTCATCTACCAAATGGTGGTGAAATGGTTTTCTTTGATAGAAGTTGGTATAATAGAGCTTGAGTGGAACCAGTAATGGGTTTTGTAAAAAAGAAAGATTATGAACAATTTCTTGACGATGTTCCAAAATTTGAAAAAATGCTTACAAAGTCAGGAATCAAAATTATAAAATTTTATTTTTCTGTATCAAAAGCGGAGCAAGCAAAAAGATTTGATGAGAGAAGAAGAAATCCTCTCAAACAATTTAAACTCTCTCCTATTGACCAATTTTCTCAAAAATTATGGGATAGATACTCAATTGCTGAATATAATAACTTTGTAAATACTCATACAGAATATTGTCCTTGGATTGTTATCAATAGTGATGATAAAAAAGCTTCAAGACTCAATGCTATTCGTTATATTCTCAATCAGTTTGATTATCCAGGAAAGGCAAAAGCAAAAAAACTAAAAATTGATAGTGATGTTCTTTATGATGGAGCAGAAAAAGTGAAAAGATTAAAAGATGAAATTGATATAACAAAAGATTTGTTTGAATAAAATATTTTGTCATATTTTAAAAAGGTATTACACTACTTCTTGTAATACCTTTTTAATTTTTGTTTTTTCTTATATTTTAAATCTTTATTTATGAAAAAACTTATTCTATCGTTTTTATTTTTTACTCTATTAACATTTTCTCATTCTGTAAATGCGTATGTTACTCTCTCTTGAGATGATATAAAAATCACAGAAAAAACGTATGGAGATGTTTATGCTGTTGGATGAACTCTGAGTGTCGATGCTCCTGTATACGGAGATATATTTTTTCTAGGATGAGAAGTGACTGTTCATCAAAAAGTTGAATGAGATATAAATATTATCTCATGAAATGCATCAATTGATTCGGAAATTGGGGATGATATACGCATTATTTGAGGAGAAATTGAAATACTTAAGAATGTATGATGAGATATTCTTGCTGCCGGTTGAGATATAAAAATATCTGATCCTGTTTTGGTTGCTGGAAGTTCAATGATATATGGATGAAAAATAAAAAATTTTTCAACTATTAGTTGAGATATGAGTGTGTCGGGTGGG
>CAYUZH010000001.1:3925-22350 GCA_964449635.1 uncultured Candidatus Peribacteria bacterium
ACCGTTTTTTGAAATGCTGCTATTGATGTATCAAATAGTCTGAATGTTTCTAAAGAATCAAATATTCGTTGAAATATAGTATACAGTTCCCCCTCTAAAAACAATCAGTTAGAATCTATCACGGTATGAACTAAACAGTATGTTCCTCATGTAGAAGAGATAGTTTCACCAGGTTCAACTTTTGGATTTTCTTTTTCAATAGTCTATAGTTTTTTATTCTTATTTTGATTTGGAGTACTTTTTTATTTTTATCTTGAGAAATTTTTTCAAGGGATCCAAAAAGAAATTGTATCAAACCCTCTTGTCACCTTTCTTTATGGACTTTCTCTTTTTATCGCTCTCCCTGTTCTATCAATTATCTTACTTATCACTCTTATAGGAATTCCTTTCTCTTTTTTAGGGATAAGTCTTTATATTTTTCTTTTTATCTTTGCGAAACTTTTTGTTGTTATTGCTTTTTCTGCTTATTTAATAGATAAAGCCTGAAATTATACTCAAGTTACTGTTTTGAAAAAAGTTTGAATTATTGTAATCGTTTCCATCATATTTTCATTTATTCCTTTGGTTCATATGTTACTTTCTATTTTTGTTTACGGAGCAATTATGATAAAGAAAATTGAGATATTAAAAGAATTAAGATAAAAATTATGCATACTCCTCCTATTTCTATCATCCTTGCTGTTGATGAGGATAATGGACTTTGAAAATTAAATTCTCTTGCATGGAGAATCAAGGCAGATATGTCATATTTTAAAGAAATAACGACCATAACTCTTGATTCTACGAAAAAAAATGCAGTTATTATGTGACGTCGTACTTGGGAAAGTATTCCTTCTAAATTTCGTCCTCTTCCTGATAGGAAAAACTATATTCTTACTCGAGATACTGCTTTTGTCTGATGAGATGGAACTTTTTCTCGTTTAGAAGATTGTTTAGAAACTCTTCAAAAAGATACTACGATAGAAAATATTTATATCATCTGATGAGCACAGATATACAATGAAACGATTCAAAAAGATATTGCCGATACTATTTACTTGACGCAAGTATTTGGTTCTTTTGATTGTGATGTCTTTTTTGTTTGAGTTCCAGATAATTATGAGCTTGAGACTATAGGAGAAAAACAAGAGGAAAGTGGAATTTCCTTTAAATTTCTTGTGTATCAAAAACATCATAATAAAAAGTCTCTCACGAGTGGAAAGACTTTATGGGAGACAGAAGCTCCAAGTATTGCAAATATTTGAGAATAATATTCTTAAATAAGGCTATTTATAAGCCAAGAGTGTTGAGCAATAGTTGGATTTGTTGCAAAAATATACATACTTCCTGAAGATGCTGATTCAAGTATTTTGACTGCGAGAGCTGAACTACAAGCGAGAAATAGTGACCAGTGGATAACTTGAGACATCTCTTTTGTTTGAGTTGTTTCCATAATAAATATTATAAAAAAATAAGATACAATACAATCGTATCTTATTTTTTGTTTCTCGTCAATTTTAAGAGGTTTTTAAAGTATTTCCCTCCAAAAATCTAAACTTGATATTTTTTGCCAGCTTTCTTTTATAAGGATTTTAAAGGTTTCATACTCTTCCTCGCTAAAGTCGATATCAGCGATGCTATATTTCCCTCCCCTTCATTCTGCAAAATCAAGCATCAGTTTTTTTACTTCGTAGTGACTTGAAAACTCTTTATCTTCTTCAGAAAGAAGCTTATAAAACAGTAACTGACGGAAATATTTTCCTTTCTCGTATCAAGGAAGTGTATTCCCTTCTTTATCAATTCATTTTATCTCACCTCTGTACTTAATAGCTCCAGTTTTATAATCAACGATAGCGACTTCTTCACGAGAAAAAAGAGGCGCTTCTGTGTCTGTTATACGAACTATTTTATCGATTTTTCCCGTGAGAGGAATTCCGTCAAATATCACATTTTTTGGTCTAAAATCATACTCGACAAAAAAAGGTTCTTGGAAAGAATTTTGGTAAAAATCGTAGTATCCTTCGAGTCATTCTCTTCATTTTTTATCCAGGCGTTCTCTTTGAACTTCTGTAAGTATTTCTTTCGCAAGAAGAGCTCCAAATTTATCACTCAGGTCTTTTTTTGCCCACCACTTCCCTGTTTTTTTGTAATCTTTGTAAAAATACTCGAGAGTTTTATGATAGATACTTCAAAAAATAGTTGCTTCGTTTTCTACGAAAGGATATTTAAACACACTTCTATGAAGCCATATTTTTGGGTCTTCGAGAAAACTATTGAGGTCGGAGACCGAGAGTCGATAGTTTTTCAAGAATTCTCAAATATAATTGAGTTCTTCTTCACGACTTGTGTGAAACCTATTTGGTGTGAGAAGTTTTTTGAGAGAAGATTCGAGTTCTCTCTCAGATACTTCGTTATTTTCAAGCATCTCTATATCACTTTTTACCTCTTCGATAAACTCAGAAATAATTTTCATCTTTCCGTCTTGGATTCTGGGACTCGAGAGAAACAGGTGTTTTTTTGCCCTCGTCAGAGCAACAAAAAAGAGTCTTCGGTCTTCTTCCATTTGTGATTCATCCTTCTCTTCACGGTCTTGAAGCCCATCTCCGATGATAGTGTTTGGAAGTTTTATTTTTTCGATGAGTTTTTTCCCTTCCCAGTTTCCACTATAGAGACCAGGGATAAAAACGGCTTCGTATTCGAGTCATTTTGATCCATGGCTTGTGAGGATTTGTACTCCAGAGTTATGAGGGAGGAGAAACTGTCTTGATATGGGGTAGGAGTAGCTTATATACAGATTGATTTTTTCAAGAAATTTTTCGATTGTATAGTTTGGGTGTATATTTCCAAAATCTTTGATGCGATTAAAAAGTGTATAGACGTCTTGGAGATCATCGAAGCTCCCATTTTTTTCTATGTGTTCTATCAGTCCAAGACTTTCGACACAGAGATTAAAAAATTCACCAAAACTGGTACTTTCTATCTTGCTTTGGAGTTCTGAAATAAGAAGGGTAAACTGCTCTATTTTTCATGGATTTGAAAGTTCTATATTTTCTAAGATGGATTTTGAGATAAGGGCTTTGAAAAGCACGATTTTATCTTTTCGTACGTAGTTTGTTTGATAGAGATGTCTCGTGATTTTGAGTATATCGATATTATCAACATCGATGAGACTTGATCTGAGTAGTCCAATAAGTTTTTCTTCTGAGGTATAGGGATTGATAACAAGGCTTATAAAATCCAGAAGAACTTGTATATAAGGAGAGTTTAGTATATTGGTCTTTACTTTTGATTCGACTTCGAGTCACTCAGATTTGAGGAATTCACTCCATTCTTCTACTTCCCTGTTTCCTCTGACGATAATCGCTATCTCTTGAGGACTTACTCAACCTGCGAGCAAGTTTTTTATCTCTCTTGTAACTCATACTTTTTCCGTTATATCAGAAGCATAGAGAATAAAGCTTGGTCATTTCAAGACCGGTCTTTCTTTTTCAAGACCGGTCTTGGTATGGGAAATAAGTTTTTTCTCGAGCCCGCTTATTTTTCAAACGAGTCTTTCGCTGTTGTTTGATATGAGAGAAGTTGCTGTATCGAGAATGGCTTGTGTCGAACGATAATTATCCTCGAGAACGATTATTTTTACGTCTTTTTGGCGAACTGAAAACCCAAGCATATTTTCGATATTGGCTCCTTGAAAACGATAAATCGATTGATCATCATCTCCGACGACCATGATGTTTGGAACTTCTTGTGAAACACTACAAATATGTTCTATGATTTCATTTTGAGCATTGTTCGTATCTTGGTATTCATTGAGCATGATGTAGAGAAATTTTTCCGCATAGTAGCTACGAAGTGATTCATCAGCGCGAAATTTTTCAACAACGAATTGAATCATATCGTTGTAATCAAATAGCTCATGTTCGCGAAGGTATTTTTGATAGGCTTTGTAAAGGAGGTTGAGTTCAGAGAGTTTTCATATATGAGTATCATAGATTTCTTTGTCTTTGGCCGTTCTTTTTTCGAGGTCTCTGATACGCTTGTTCGTTTTGAGTTTTTCGAGTTTTTCATCATATATGCTCTTTTGCTCTTCTATAACGATTTGAAATTGACTTGGATTGATGGCTTCTTGTTTGAGTTTATCGATGTTTTTTTTGATATCACGGAGGTAAAATATATCGTCTCCATTCGCACGAAGGTACTCTATCTTGCCTTCTTTGATACCATTTTCGAGAATTCCTTTGAGGATTTGGAGTCCATCGATTTCATCGATACTACGTCCAGATTTTTCTTCGATAAATTTTTCTGGAAATGTGGCGATAACATCAGATGCAAATGAGTGAATCGTTGATACATAGACTTTGTAAGAGTCACGACCGATAAATTTGAGAAGACGTTCTTTAATAGCTATCACTCCTGCTTCGGTAAATGTTGTGATAAATATACTGCTTGGATTAACTCCTGTTTTGAGGATGATATTTGCCGTTCTGGCAGCAATAATCTGAGTTTTTCCAGTTCCAGGTCCAGCAACCACCATAACAGCTCCGTCGATAGTATCGACGGCTTCATGTTGGCGAGAGTTGAGAGAGTTATAAGCGTTTTCAAAAAGAGATTTTTGCATAATTTTGATTATATATTTGTGAGCCTTAGAGTACCCAAAATATGATAAATTGCAAAGGCAAAAAGGAAGAATAAAAATTCTAGATTCTTGTAAAAAATCAAATATAATATTATAATTATGTATAAATATTTTTTATTGTGATATTATGCTTCATTATTGATTACCAGATCCAAACTTAGATGTTCCTGAAGAATTTCCTGAATTTGATTGACATAGGTATAGCTGATTAGTTAAATCGATTTTATCATCAGATAAGTCTAAAAAAGAAGTGATGTCATTGAATTACACTCCTCAAGTTCTTCCTGAAAAATGAGATATATTCCCTTATTGGGCTTTTAGGCTTAATAAAGCAATTACTTGAGATAAACCAACTAAAATTAATATCATGTTAAATGGGAGAAGGTTGAGAATCTCTAACTTCTTGTCTCTTAAAATTCTTGAGGCTATGAAATCTGATAGATTTATGGCTATGGACTGTATTAATTTTACTAAATTTATTACAAGTAGAGAAAATATAGGTCAATCAGATTTGGCTGAAGTGTGAGAATCTTTGGATATTTTAAGCTTAAAAATTGGTGATGTTGTAGCTTTTTTAAATGATGAATGAAAAATTAATAATTATTGACCTAATGGACTACGTTTTCATTTTGTTACTTATATAGGATCAGGATTATTTGTTTTTAAACTTGGTTCTATGAGTAATGAAATATTTTTTAGTAACTTTGAAAACCTAAAAAAATGATTTCTTCCTATTTATCCTAAAATATACCGTGTCTTGTAAAATTACTTGCTTTTCTTCTAAATCCTCCTAGAGTATAGATAATTTTACTTGATTAAAATATCTTCTATGACTCATACAGATGCAATGGCAGTTTGAGATATACAAAAAGCACTTTGAGGATGTATGATACCAGGAGGATTTCAAGTATGATGATGAGACTTATTTGCTGTTCCTCAGATATTTTCTACTCTGATACAAAATACTCTCGCTTGATTTACTTCCTATACGACAGATAAAATCGTTAAAAGTCCTTACGAAGTATTATTCGGATTTGATCCTTATAGGGTATGGACAGATATATTTCGTGATTGACAAGTGGTGCAGGCAGAAACTTTTCTTGCTTGGCAAAAAGCTTTATGATTAGAAATTGTTCCTTCTTGAGAGTTAGAAAAATTTATTAAAGAGAATTCTCGTCGACTCCATTAATATAATTCTTTGCTTCACTATACTCAAATCCTCTCAAAATTAGTTTCTGGATTATTTTTCCTTTTTCTTCTTTTGAGAGATTTTTTAGTTCTTTTCCCTTCAATATCTTTTTCAGAGTTTTCTCAAGGGCTTCGTTTTCATTTTCTTGTCAAAAAACTTCTTGTAAGCATGACTCAACAATTTCTGTATCTTCTTTTCGTTCAATAAGTTTTTGTCTGATAGTATTTTTTGACTTCCCTTTTTCTTTTAAGTCTGAGATTTTTTTTAGCAAAAAATTCCTGTTCAAGATACTTTCTCACTTCACGAATATATCGGTTTGTAAGATAGATTCTATATCTTCTTTTTTAAACCTTTTTATAATGAGTTTTTGTTTGATATAGGCTACATTTTTATGGCGTTCTTTGTAGTATCTGATGATATTTTTTATGTTTTTTGTATCATCAATTACTTTTGATATCTCTTTGAGAACTTGGGTGATTTTTTCTTCGTCAGCGCACTTTTCTCTTAGTTTTTCTGCAATTTTATTGTAGGACGGTAAATACGCTCCGTAGTACCACCAAGCGTAGTCGGAGAGTCTTTTTAGTTCAGTAATCTTGAATTCTTTCATAGTTTCGTACTTTATTTCTTGTATCCTATTAAAAAAACTTTATGATTCAATAGAAATTGATGAAATATTTTTGACTTTCAAATTTATCACGTGTATAATGAAAGTGCTAAAATATTTTGGCTTTTTAATTTTTAAAATATTTTACTGTATGTTAAAACCATTAAGTGATAGAGTTATACTCAAAGCAGTACAAAAAGAAAGTGTAACAAAATCAGGAATCTATATCCCAGAAGGAGCGAGTAAAGAAAAACCTCATATGTATGAAGTGGTAGCTGTTGGTCCTGGGAAAAAAGATGCGGATATGACTATTATCAACGTTGGAGATAAAGTTCTTTGTGGGCCTTACTCAGGAGATGAAGTTGATTATATACTGGCGGTAGTAAATTAACTTCTTTGTCATTCTGAACGGACTGAGGAATCCCTTAAACACTGTTTTTCTATACTACAAAGTATAAGAGATTTCTCGTAATACTCGAAATGAAAAAATAATAGCTATTCTATTATTTTGACTTCTATTGTATTAGAATAGTTAATTCAAGAAATATTGAAAAGCCTAAAAATAAATCCGTTAATATTTTAATTTGTTAATACTTTAATTTATGTCTAAAGATATCAAATTTGGTGACGACGCTCGTCAACGTATATTTAAATGAATGGAAACGGTAGCTAAAACAGTTATTGTAACAATGTGACCAAAAGGTCGTAATGTTGTTCTTGGGAAGAATTTTGGGTCTCCACAAGTGACGAATGACTGAGTAACAATAGCAAAAGAAATCGAACTTGAAGATAAGTTTGAAAATATGGGAGCGGAACTTGTAAAAGAGGCAGCTGAAAAAACAAATACTATCGCATGAGATGGAACTACAACGGCGACTCTTCTTACCTATGCTATGGCTCGTGAGGGACTTCGTTATATTAGAACTTGAATCAATGCAGTAGAACTTAAAAATGGTATGAGAAAAGCGGGAGAGCTCGTGATAGATGAACTTGAAAAAAATAGTAAAAAAATAACAAAAAAAGATGAAATCGCTCAAGTAGCGACGATTTCTGCTCAAGATACAGAAGTTGGAGCGATTATCGCTGAAGCGATGGAAAAAGTTTGAAATGATGGAGTTATCACGGTAGAAGAAGGGCAAACTTTTTGACTTGAAGTAGAGCTTACTGAAGGTATGCAATTCGACCAAGGATATATTTCTCCCTATATGGTGAGTAACTGAGAAAAAATGATTGCTGAGATAAAAGATGCTCCTATTTTGATTACTGATCAAAAAATTACTTCGATGAAGGACCTCCTTCCTGTGCTTGAGGAACTCGTATGAAGTGGTAAAAAAGATCTTGTTATCATCGCTGACGATATAGAATGAGAAGCACTGACTACTATTATTCTCAATAAACTCAAAGGAGTTCTCAATATTCTTGGTATCAAAGCTCCAGGATTTGGAGATAGAAAAAAAGAAATTCTCAAAGATATCGCTATTCTTACTGGTGCGAATGTGATTACTTCTGAACTTGGTATGAAGCTTGATAATACTTCAATACAAGATCTCGGAAGAGCGAAAGCAGTGGTGAGTGAAAAAGGAAAAACAACGATTGTTGGTGGAGAAGGAGAAAGTTCAGAAATCCAAAATAGAGTTACTGAAATTAAAAAAACAATTGAAAATACGGACTCTGATTACGATAGAGAAAAACTTCAAGAGAGACTCGCAAAACTTTCAGGAGGTGTTGCTGTTATCAAAGTTGGAGCAGCGAGTGAAGTTGAGATGAAAGAGAAAAAACTTCGTATCGAAGATGCTCTCAATGCGACTCGTGCAGCGGTAGAAGAAGGAGTTGTTGCAGGTTGATGAGTAGCACTTCTTAAAGCAGCAAAATCACTTCAGGGTATTAGTTTTTGAAACTCAGATCAAGATATCGGAGGACAAATTGTGATGCATGCTCTTTCGTATCCAATCAAACAGATTGTTGAAAATGCTTGAAAAGAGGGTTCTGTTGTTATGAATAAAATTAGTGAAAATAATGATGTAAATTTTGGATATGATGCAGCTACAGATACGTATGTAAATATGCTCGAGGCTGGTATTATTGATCCAGCAAAAGTAGAAAGAGTCGCTCTTGAGGAAGCAATTTCTCTTGCTTGAATGTTTCTTACAACAGAGGCAGCCGTCGTTGACCTTCCAAAAAAAGATGAACCGCATAATCATGGTGGTTGAATGGGGGGTATGGGATGAATGCCAGGTATGGGAATGATGTAAATTTTCTATTGTATTATTAAAAAACTCACGGATGAACGTGAGTTTTTTGTTTTGTTTGTCGTTATATAGTATACTTGTGTTATATAGTTTTGTATCTAAAGATTAGAATGGCAAATAAAAGTAGAGAAGTCTCTCCTCCGTATCGCCCGTTAGAAATATCTATTTGAAAAGATACTCGTAAATACGATGCTGTGTCCTTTCTTTTGCTTGCTCTTGAAGTATTTCCTCAAGAAAATATAGAATTTTGAGATATTATTCCTCAGAGTTTTAAATGATTGACACGTTATACGGAAATTGAAAAACAAAAATGAAATCTTAGCTCCCCTCTTTTTAAAGAACAAATTGAACTCCACAATTCACTTGCAAAATTATCGTACCGCCTGAAAGAAGTTGAATCTTTTTTTTCTGATAAAAGTCCATGATTTGTTCGTATACAGTCACTTATTCGTTACTATGCTCAGTCACCAGAAGGGCTGAAGCAATCTGACATCGAATCTCTTTCTTTTCAAATTGAAGAATATAAACATCTCTATGATACATTTCGTCTTGTTGACCAGCAAAAATCAGTTTTATGATGAAATCTTTCAAAGCTTATCGAAGATTCTCTCTATGAAATGTTTCAAAAAAGCGAAATTCCTCAGTGAGATGTGATGCGTTTTTCTGATTCTATACAAAAGTACGGTAAACTTTTTGCAACGCTTTCTCCATATATATATAATTCTTCTGATATAGTAGGCACTATTGGTCCTTTTGAAACTTCTAAACGATGAACGGAACCATACAAAACTTTTTTTCATTTTGTATCTGTATACTATACTCAATATATAGTAGGACAGAGTTCTTTGAAGAACGTATACTTGTTTTCCGATATGTGACAAAAAATAGAACAAACTCATAAAAATGGTCTTTATATAACTACAGAAGTATTTCAGAAACTTGTTGTTGAAAAAGCTTTTCAGGATTTAAAGGAAATATTTCCCAATTTTCAACTTGATTCAGATATAGACTTTACTCTTCAAGATGGTACTTTAAGAGTCAAGCAACCAGTCAAAAATACTCATACAGATACTCCAAATACTGTACAAGAAAAAGATGCATGACCTCAAGTTGCGAACGAAGTACTTTTTGAAAGTTTTTTCTCTCATAAAGATTTTCCAAGAAAGGTGTCAAAATCTGTTCCCTCTTCTCATCCAAAATTTTGAGAGGAAAAGACTTTTGAAGAGCTTACCGATTTAGTTATTCAGAAAATGCTTGCTTGAGAAATTTCTTCAAATGTTTTTTATGAGAAGTGCCAATCATATATTATTCCATGACTTTCTTCTTCTCTTCTTTTCATAGAAACTTTTTATAAAAGAGGTATTTTTTCTTGAGAACAGTGTCTTTATCTTCTTGAACCACAGTCGTGATTTCAAAGACCAGGTATATCTTTAACAGACTGCTTAAAAAAATTTGGTATTTCGTGAACATTCAAGAATTCCCTCTCTTTTGTCGTGTGAAAAGAATTACAAGATATTGAACTTCAAAGAATACAAGTTCTACTTGAATATACTCTTTTTATGGAAAGTAGTTGAGGGTATAATGTGGCTAACTATGAGTGAGAGAGTTCTGCCGAATGATATTTTCAATATTTGCGTGCAAATGGAAGAAAATGACAAGAAATATTGAATCCAAAAACAGAAAAATATGAGGTATATAATCCAAAGAATAAAAGCCATATATCTTGGTTGAAGGAAGACCCCGAGTTACTACGTACTATACGGAAGCTAAGCTCTTTTGATACTTGATTAAGTGCTATTCCTGAAAGTATTCGAAAGAATTTTCCTGATATTGATAAAAATTTCAAAAGTATTGGAAGTCCGAAAAAACAATCAGTATTTTCTTTAAATGCTTCTGAACAGATGATTTTATTCTTTTCAGATATGATGAAAAAAGATAGTGCTACGATGAACGATATTATTTTCAAAGGAAATATACAAAAAATTCCTTCTCTTTATGCTAATTCTCACCATACGAATCCTGATAAAGCTACTCAAAGTAAAATGAAAGTAGCACAAGCTTCTATTCTTACCAATTCAAATTTATAATTATGATATCAAATAAACAAGCTTTTACTCTTATCGAAGTTATCGTTGCTACCAGTATTCTTTCTTTGAGTATTTTTGGTATTTATAAACTTATCGGTGAAAATATGAGACTCCTTTGAAACAGTTCTGCGATGACGACGTCTGCCCTTCTTTTAAATAATGTAAAAGAATGTATAAAATCTTTTTGATATGATGCATTTTGACCGAGTTGAAAATATAGTCTCTCTTTTTGAGCGAATAATAATTCTTGTGCAACATGAAGTTTTGTACCTAACTATTCTTTTTCTGGAGTTATCCTTGATTCGAAAGAGTATTTTCTCTCGGCAGAGATTCTACAAACATCAACGAATTTTAGAAACTGGAGATTAGAAGTATTTGAAGAATCTCTTTGAAAAAAACAAATAGACTGGAAACAGATACAATAAAAAAGTCAGATATATTCTGACTTTTTTATTGTTTTATTTGCAAAAAAGAACCTCTTCCCTACACTCATTTGCAATTTATTCTCTTGTAAATTTTTTATGAAGAAGTGAGATATATTACAAAACATATGTATTGAAAAACTTGTTTTTGGGTGATCTGGATTTGCACGACTTCCTGAAGGAATGGTTCTTTTTATCACTGGATGAGCGATTCCTGAAAGTACTGTTGATGTAAAAATTATTAAAAAGAAAAAAGATTTTTGTGAATGACAGATTGTGAGAGTCGTGAAAAAATCTCCCTTTGAAACCTGAGATTATCTTCTTTTTCCAGGGGCTCCTTGGATAAATATAGGCTATGATAAACAACTTGAGATTAAACAGAGCCAACTCGAAGAAGCATTTTTTCACTTGAAAAAATATCAAGAAAATATCAGTTTTCTCCCTATCGCTCATACAAAAAATATTTTTGGGTATCGTAATAAAATAGAATTTTCTTTTGGAAAATATATCTCTTTTAAGGAAGGACGTGATGAACAATTTAACGTATGATTTCATAAAAGGTGAGAATTTAGCCGAGTTGAGGACTATGATTCTTGTGCACTCATTGATGATATAACGAATCAAATTTATTTAGAGATAAAAACTTGGTGTCGAGATTCATGACTTCCTGCGTATGATCAAAAAATGCACACAGGATTTTTTCGTCATCTCCTTATGAGAAAAACATACTTTACTGATGAGATGATGATAATTCTTTCTTTTCATCCTGGATACTTTTGAAATGAAGAGCAAAAAGAAAAAGAGATTGGACGTATAAAAAGTTTTCTCTCTCAACTTGCAGAAAAACACCCTCTTATAAAATCAGTCTATTTGAGCCATAATAGCAATACCTCGGATACCGTTATAGGAGATATGGAACTTATTTATGGAAGTACTACTATCACTGAAAAACTTCTTGGGCTTGAATTTGAGATTGGTCCAAGTAGTTTTTTTCAGACAAATTCTCTTGGGGCTGAACTCTTATATTCTCTTGTTCTTGAGAAAGCAAAAAAAGAAAAACTTTCTGAGCAAATTGTACTTGATTTATTTGGTGGAACTGGGACGATAGGGATGATTTTTGCTCAGACCGCACGAGAAGTTTTGAGTGTCGAGTTGGTAACAGAAGCCAGTAATTTATCAACGAAAAAGTAGAAGTATTTTTAAAGACCTATCTGAGCGAGTGAAAAAAAGCTGACTTACTCGTTATCGATCCACCACGAGCGGGTATGCATCCAGATACGCTTCCAAGTCTCCTTGAGTTTGGAACGCATCAGATGATTTATGTAAGTTGTAATCCTGCGACGCTTGTTCGAGATTTGGAATATATTCTCAAAAATAGTGATTATAAAATCGAATCGGTTCAATGAGTAGATATGTTTCCTCATACGCATCATATTGAGACGATTGTGAGTTTGGTGAGGGGGTAATAAAATCGACGGATAATTTGACAAATTATAAATATTAATAATAATAATTATTAAGGGTGATCTACTCTTTAAAGTAATAAATTTTTACTACTTTCTTAATTATAATACATATTTATGAATCCAAATATACCTAAGAGTTTAAAGGATAAAAAAAACCCTGTAAACACAGATATTAATAATCCTTCAGTTAATATTTCTAGAGAAGTCACTGATATATTAGATCCTACTATTATTTGAAAACAAAGGTTAAGCAATTTCTATCAAAAATATCCACGCTTGCAAGAATGATTTAAAAATTTATGAATTTTCCTTGATGTGAAAGCTCATGGAGATAGTTTTTATTATGAAATTATTACACCTATAGGGACAGAAGTGATTATGTGAAATCCTGCTTTTATCTCAAGTGAATCAATATCTGAAAAATGATTATGAGAAAAAGTAGAAAATGTGGCCTCATTTGATAAAGTTCAGTCTAGTTTATTTTTATGTACTGATGGCTATTGAAGTGAGTTATCTGACATATTGAGACCTTTATGAGTACTACCAATTTGAGCACATTCTAGCGGGAAAGATGTTTTGTTTTGAAATTTTAAACAAGATGAAACATTTTTATCAAAACTTACTCATTTACTAGACTTAAATATAGAAGGGAGTTCTGTAATGGATTGAATGAATATTAAGACGATAGTTGATACTAATGATATTTGAGAATTATTATGATTACAACTTACTGGTTTTAATAGTCCTGAAAATAATATACATACGGAAACTCTTTGAAAATTAGGTATGTTTTTAGGTGTTACAATAGATGGGATAGGAGCTGTTACAATTATATATTGACTGGAACGCCCCTATGAATCATCATTATATCCTTATGAATCAGCCCGTTTTCTTGGAGGTCCTTATTTGGGATGATTTCAAGTTTTAGCGCGTCCTACTATTGGATAATAATAAATAAAAGAGAAGCAATTTTGCTTCTCTTTTATTTCTATGATACAATGAAATTAATATATATAAAAAAACACAATGGATTCAAAAATTCTTCTTCATGCGATACTTGAACAAAGCTATCTTCACAGATATCCTGATCTTCATTTAAATACTGGTAAAAAACCATATTTTCGTGATACCTCTGGAAATCTTACTTCACTTGATAAGATAATTGTGGATGGTGTTGAAATTGAAACTCCGACTTTGACCAAAGAAGATATACATAATATGATTCTTGTTCTCGTTTGACAAGAGAATATGCTGAAATTTCTTGCGACTCTTGAACTTGATGGAAGTTATAATTATGAAAATAAAGATAGATGTAGATTAAACTGTTATGTTGATACCAATGGGTATTCTGTGGCACTTCGTATTATTCCAAAAGATATTCCTACTCTTGAATGACTTGGACTCTCAGAACAGATAAAAACTCTTTGTAATAAATCAAAAGGACTTATTTTGGTGACAGGGCCAACATGAGCGGGTAAGTCAACAAACTTGGCAGCGATGATTGATTATATTAACTCAAATTTTAAAAAACATATTATTACTATCGAAGATCCTGTGGAATTTCATTTTGACTCGAAACAATGTCTTATTAGCCAAAGAGAACTTGGTACCAATACGCATAGTTTTTCAAATGCGATGAAGTACGTTCTTCGTGAAGATCCAGATGTGATTATGATAGGAGAAATGCGTGATCCAGAGACAATAAAAACAGCTATTACTCTCGCTGAAACATGACATCTTGTTCTTTCTACCCTTCATACCAATGATACGGTTCAAACGGTTGATAGAATCGTGGATGTATTTCCTCCTGCACAACAAGATCAGGTTCGTATGCAACTTGCTATGAGTCTCATAGGAGTTATTAGTCAACGACTTCTTCCGAGAGCTGATGGTGAATGAAGAGTTGCCTGTCGTGAGACACTTCTTTGTAATGATGCGGTGAAAAATCTCATCATCACCTGAAAAACTCATCAACTCTATTCTGTTATTGAAATCTCTCAAAAGGAATGAATGGTACTCATGGATAAATACTTACTGGCTCTTTATAATAGAGGACTTATTACCAAAGAAGTACTTATTTCTCATGCAAGGGACAAAGACCTTTTAGATATCCAAGAATCATAATACTATGTTTGATTTTTCTCAACTCCAACAAAATCCGTTTTTTCAACAAAAGTCATTTCAGAAAAATGATATTGTTTTTGATGAATGAGCAATTGATACGTGTTTATATGTTATTGTAGAATGAGAATTTTTGATTGAAAAACATATATCGTCAAATAATACTGAACTGAAGGAACTCGCTCTTCTTCATGAGGGAGATATTTTTTGAGAATGATCCTTTTCTAAAATATCACCAAAAGAAGTAAGGATTCGAGCTCTCAAGGATGGGAAACTTCTTTTTATAGATGTTGTAAAAGATATGGAAAAATGTTTACAACAATTTCCTTCTCTCTCTCTTCAGATTCTCAAAGAAATTATTTCACTTACGAATAAAAGATTGCTTGTTTCCAATAAAGAAGCAACGGTTAATTATGAAGTTACAAAACAAATCAATACTCTTGAAACAATAGATACGAAAGGACTCACATCACTTTTTGATAGTATTTCAAAAATTTATGGAAGTGACTATCTTCTCTATTTAGAAAAGAAAGAATTTATTGAACATACTCTCGTTATTCGTTATGATACGAGAGATTCTTGAAAGTTTCAAAACAAGGTAATCACTTTTCCGGATGATTTTAAAAAAGATATCCTTGAAGAAAGTGGTATTAATCTTTGAAAAAATACACTGATTCAAAAAATATCTATTTGAAAAATTGTCCTTGGGTATCTTGTTTTCTGAAATAAAGAAACTGATTTTACTGATTCTGATAGAAGAAGCGCTCAATCTATCGCAAATAATCTTGTATGAATTTTGAGACAAAAAAAACTCCTCGATGAGGAGCGTGATAGAAATTATATAAAAAATACTTAAAGGAAATGCGGAAAAATTTCGTATCTCTTCGTCAGACTTCAATTTTTCTTCAATCACTTACCCATCAGTAAGCTCTTTCAGAAAAATTTTGTCTTACTCCAGAGTACCTTCTCTTGCTTCGCAATTCACCTTGTCCTCGACCTACTCGTTTTTGCGCGTTTCCTGATTTTTCCATGTTTCCTAAAAATTATTCCAGAGAAATTTTTTAATGAAGCTTTCTATTTTAAAGCTTCATTTTTTTCTTGTTCAAGTCTTTTAAAAAAGAGATAAGTGAATACAATAGTAAATCCTCAGGCTATTGCTTGAATTCATTGATTTACTGCACCGCTTATTATTTGGAGAATTCAGAGAGAAGGAGCTTCTAGAGAGTTTACTATATTCTGGAGTCCTGAAGGATTACCCAGTAAATCAGGGTTTGAGAGAATTTTTGTGAGTAAACTAGTTGATCATCAAATAGAAGTGAAACTTGATATGGCTCCTGTAATCATACTTGTACAGAGTGATACTATGATACCAATAAGCAGAAGATTTCAAAGGATTCTCCACCAATTTCCATCTGTAGTTTGTGTGGAGGTTTGAAAATTTTCCCTTGAAAAATCTTCTTTATCAATCGCACTTGAGAGGAAGAATGTTGCTTTTATAGATTTATAAACAGCGATTCATCCTCCGATAATAGTTCCTCATACAATAGTTGCTATCGCTATATCAAAGAGTCCACTTTCTTTTCATCCATTTTGGAGGGCGTATATAAGGATACATCATCAAATAATAAATACAAGTGATGGGATAATAAAAACATACATAAAATAGTAGTAATAACTATACATTGAACGGAGAAAATGTTCAACTCAATACATAAAGTTATCTTCTTGTTTGAGCTCATTTCCCAATAAAATTTCTTTAGAAGTTTTTATAATTCATAGGTTTACACAGATATAGATGAGTGAGAATAGGATAGTTATGATACTATATAAAACGATAAATAGAGGAAGAGCTGTACTTGAAAGTATGCTTTCAGTATTTACTTCTGATATATTTTTTGCATCTCACATAACACTGTTCATGACAGATATTTCTAAATATGAGAGAGAAAGAAAGCTTCCTACTTTATAAATTACAAGAGGCAGAAGAAGTATAAGAAAATTCTTTTTTGAGAAAACGATTTGAAATGTTTGTTCTACTCTTTCGAGAACTCCTGCTTTTATATCATACATACAAATATTTTGAAATACTAATAAAATATATACTATATGGAAGCATAAAAATGCAAACTTAATTTTTAATTCTCTTTTTATGAACGAAGCACTGATGATGACGGGGCAGCTTCTTGCAGACCCATCTTTTGCTCATTCTATGGAAGTTGCACAAAATGTTTCAAAATGATCATGAATTGCTCAGCTTGTCATTTTTGTTCTGACAGCTTGGGGACTTTTTAATATCAATAAAAAACTCGGTGAACCAAATGCATGGATGTCTTGGATCCCAGTATTAAATATCTATTCATATGTGAGAGCTGCTGGAAAACCAAATATTTGGATTCTTTGGTGGATACTAGGATTTATAGCATTTATCATTCCAGGTATTGTTATCACAATAATTATTTTAAATAGTATTTCAAAAAGAACTGGAAGAGGTATCTGAACAACTCTTGGGTTTCTCTTTCTTGGGTTTATCTTTTTTCCTCTTGTTGGACAACAATTTCAAGCAGTACAAAATTCAGTAAATGCTGATAATACTTGAAACTCTGTTAATCCTATTGTTCCTGTTACTGCTTGAGCTGCTGTTGTAACTTCTGATGTAACTGCTCATCAGGCTCAAACTTCAGTAGAAAATATCCCATCTATGGTTGTTGAAACTCCTGTCGTGTCTTCTGATTCGATTGTTTCTAGTACTCCAGTTACTGATATACCAACACCATCAACTGATACTGGTTCTTCTGATAGTGGTTCTTCTTCTCAATAAAAAATCTATTTTTAAAAAAACAAGCAGCTTAGGCTGCTTGTTTTAATATTTCCTCAACTATTTGCTGGATGGTTTTACCTCATACTTCTATAATTAAGTCAGCATTTCATAGATATGCTAATTTTCTATCATTATAAGCATCCCTTAAATCTTGTAATAAATTTGTACTTGAAATAAGGGGGCGATTCCTTTCTCCTTCTTTTTCTGCTGTTATTCTTTCGTAACTGGTTTCAGGAGAGCAATCTAGAAAGACTCTTAGAGCTTTACTTTTTAGTATATTTTGTTGATTATATACAGGATTAATTCTGTTCCCTTGAGAGTCTGAAACTTCTTTAAAAACATGAGTTCCTCATCATAAAGAAATCGTATCATAATCAGAATTGTTTATAATTTCTTCAAGAGATTGTTGTTCTGTCTGTCTAAATTTGTACCATCAATCTGCTCAATGTTCTTTTACGAACGTTGATATATCGGTTCATAGTTTATCAGTAATATATTTATCTAAATCTACTCATTTTCTTTTTTTATTTGTTTCTAAAATTGCTTGTAAAACATGAGTTTTTCATGATCATCTTGGTCATCATATAATAATACTTTTTTCCATAAAAAATACACTCTAAAAAATTATTAGAGTGTATTTTAAAATTAAAAAATATTTTGTCAATTATTTTACTCTCTTCCCTATCCAAGCGTTCAGTTCAGAGATAGCAACAATTTCTTGTTCCATACTATCTCTATGACGAACGGTTACGTTTCCAGCAGCATAATTATCAGAATCAATGGTCACACAAAATGGAGTTCCGATTTCATCGAAACGAGCATATCTTTTTCCAACACTTCCTGCTTCATCGTAT
>CAYUZH010000001.1:22360-33294 GCA_964449635.1 uncultured Candidatus Peribacteria bacterium
CAAGTTGTTTAAATATGACGCGGGCATCGTCTCCGATTTTTATCACAACAGGCAAAAATCCGACTTTTACAGGAGCGATTTTTGGATCGAGTTTGAGGTAAGTTCTTGTTGTTGTTCCCTCTTCTCCTTGAATCTCTTGTTCAGTATAGGCATCACAGAGAGTCGCGAGCGTAATTCTTCATAGTCCCATTGCTGGTTCAATAACATAAGGGACAAATTTTTTATTTTGTATTGGGTCAAAATAACTCATATCCTCTTTTGAATGTTTCATATGGGCAGATAAGTCATAGTTTGTTCTGTTTGCAAGAGTTTCTATTTCTCCCCATCCAAAAGGATATTGGTATTCAAAGTCACCAGCCTCCTTGCTATAATGAGGAAGTTCTTCTTTTTTTATCGGTACAAAACGAACATTTTCTTCACGAAGTCATATTACTTTTGTGAGAAAGCGTATAGATTCTTCTTTCCAATGAATAAAGTATCCATCATCTTCTCACGGAGTTACAAAGTATTCCATCTCCATTTGCTCAAATTCACGAGTACGGAATATAAAATTCCCTGGAGTTATTTCATTACGGAAAGATTTTCCTATTTGTGCTATTCCAAAAGGCAGTTTTTTTCTACTGGTTCTTGCAACATTTGGGAAATCTACAAATTGTCCTTGGGCCGTTTCAGGTCTGAAATATACTAAACTCGAAGAGTCTTCTGTTACTCATAAGTGAGTTTTGATCATTAAGTTAAATCTTCTTATCTCTGTAAAGTCTGTACTTTTACAATCAGGACAGGATATTTTTTGCTCTTTGATATAGTTTTCTAATACTTTTGAATCTGTTTTATCTCCAGCATAATTTTCTGGTTCTTGATGTCATTTTTTTATATGATCATCAATAAGTTTATCTGCTCTCCATCTCGCTTTACATCATTTACAATCCATAAGTGGATCAGAGAATCCTCCGACGTGACCACTAGCTTCCCATACTTTCGGGTTCATAATGAGAGAACAGTCGAGTAATACTGTATCCATCCTTTTTTGAATAAATTCTTTTATCCAGAGATTCTTAATATTTTCCTTGAGGAGACTTCAATAAGGTCCATAATCCCATGAGTTTGCGAGTCATCCGTAGATTTCAGATCCTTGGTAGACGAATCCGCGAGCTTTTGAAAGTTCGACGATTTGTTGGAGGTTTGTTAGTGGCATAATAATATAGTTATAAAGTTAAAGTATTTAAATTAATTATGTTATCACTTCAAAAGTCAGTTTTCCCCTACTTTTGTAGCCAAAAGTACCAAAAGCTTTAAAGGGGAACAAAACTCACTAAAGTTTTAAAAAAAGTTTTTGCTTTCTACTACGGCGTTCGGACATTGTTCCCCTTTAAAATCCGAGTTATTTTTATAGTGTAATATATTGAGAAGTAATAATAGGATTTTATCAGCCGTATTTTTTGTAATACTTTTCTATGTATCTTCTTTTCAAAAAATCGAGAGAAAGCGTTGATAGGAAAAATCCAAATGTTGGAACAAGAGCATTAATCCATACTTTTTCAACTCCCATCAAGTTCATAAAAAAGCACATAAAAAGATAGGTAATGATTATGATGAATACTTTTCTTTCACTGCTTGTTTCCCAAGCTTTTTCTGCTTCTACTTTTTTGTTGCGTTCGTGGATTTTTTTGATTTCTTGTTCTATATTTTCCATAAAAAAAGCCCCATAAAGAAAGTTAGTACTCTCTTTGGGACTCTTATTGAAGTTTCAATCTCGAGCGGTTCCACCCAAATTCCTTATTTTCTGTATTCCTTGAAAATAAGACACTTTTTTGAAAATATACTTCCTCTCTCGGATTCCACCCGCGTCGTCAGAAGATATTTCTTAACTAGATACTAATAAAGGAAGCTTCTTTGTCAAATTTTATGAGACTTTTTTGTAAACAATATATTTTTTATTATAGTGATAAAAATAAATCTTTTGTATGGTATATAAAGATAAACATCTTCCTGAATATATAAAATTCTACCAAGGTTTTTCCAGTGAGAACTATCTTATTAATAAAAACTCAAAAGAAAGTTATGTATTTAGTTGTGAAATACTTGCAGAAGTAAAATCGTACATTATTGCAGGATATGTACTTGAACTTTGATGTTGAACGTGAATGAATCTTTCTTTTTTTAAAAGATTTTCTTCCTGTTCAATTACCCCATTTTGAATCGATATCAACCCTCTTGCTATTCTATATGCTCAAAAAAATCATATATGATTCGAGAATAATTTTTTGGTTGGGGATTTTTTTGATATAAATTATGATATCGCTTGATTTCAAACTATTTTTTTAAATGCTTTTATTTTTGAGTGAAAAAAGATAGAGGGTTCTTTTATAAATATGCTCTCTTATGTAGAAAAAAATCTTTCCACTTCTTCAGTATTTATATTTTATATTGCTGATGACGGATTTTATACAAAAAACGATTATACAAAAAATATAACGAGATTTCTTATAAATCACTTTACAATCATTAAAAGTCATAAAAACTTTCTTGTTTTAAAAAAGAAGTTTTAAGAAAATTTTTGAATTCTTTCTCTTGTGTTAATTACAGTCCTACCAATTTTACTTTCTTGTATGATTTTTTTAAGAGAAGGGATTTCAGAGATGAGTTTTTCTATTCTTTCCCTTTCTATTCTCCCATCTGTTGAACGAAATTGAGATACACAACTTTCGATAAGCCTTAAGAGTCTATAATATTCGTCTTTGCTCCACTTAGATATCTTAGTCTTTTCGTTTCGTAAAAACAGTTTTATTTCTCCGACTTTTTCATCGTTTGTTTGCATATTAAAAAGTCTTTCAAGTTCTGAATTTATAGATGCAGAAGATACTCTTGTTATATTCATAGATTTACTTGATAAGAGATAAAAACTCTTGTACTTGTTTTTCATTTAATACTCCTTCTCCATTTTTCCCAAGTACATAGAGAGGAGTAATTATCTGACTCTTGTTTTCATCGAGATAGAGGGCTCCTCCGATAGCGTAACTTTCTTGGTCTCAAAAATTAAAGTCTCCAGAACTGAGTGGACGTCCGTATCAAGCAGTGAATCAAGGCATTCATTTATTTTTTAATTCAAAATTTTTTAGAAACCTGCCTGTTGCAACTGAAAATCCAGATGCATTTAATCAATCTTTTCAATAGTAAGAAGTGTAACCAGAGTCAAGAATTTCTTGCCTCTCAGTAGGATCTTTATAAAATCATCCATTTCCTGTAAATATACGTTCTTCTGCGCAAGGAGCATAAAATTTTACCGAAAGAAAAGGAGTATGTTCTATGATTTCTGTAATCTCACTTGAAGTTTGTGTGTTAATGGGAGTATTTATTCTATCTATTTGTCATTCAATTCATTCTTGTAAATACATAGTTTTTAATTTAGAAAATAAAAAAACTCTCTTAGGAGTAACTAAGAGAGTTTTAAATGGAAAAATATTTTTTACGCACTTCAAAAATCTCTTAGTTTCGATACTAGAACCACGAGGACGAGGACGATAAGAGATGTCTGTAATTGCATAGTTTTTTGGTTACGTACTTTTTAATATAAGAAGGAAGGACTATTTGTCAAAAAATTTATTTGTTTACTTGTCGTAATTCTTTCTCTATATAATACTTTTTATATGCGTCAAGAAGTGCTAAAATAGCAGCCATTTCTATATCTTGGTCTTTTCAAGTTCATTTATATTCTCCTATATCTCAAATGATTTTTATACTCCCAATAGCAATTGCATCAATTCATTGTCCCTCTTCATTTGAGTGATAATCTTTTGTTGTAAATCAAGGCATATGCTGATCAATAATCTGTTTTAGTGCTGATAAAGGAGTTTTTCAACTTATTTCTATTTTATCACTTCAAAATATACTTCATTCAAAGCTAAAAATCTTTGTTTCTGCTTCTTTTTTTGAATCATAAGAATGTACAAAAATTGGAAACATATAGTCAAAGTAGAGTTCTAGTAGTTCTTCGTCCGTTATTCATTTATATCTGCCTGTTTCTTGCATTTTTGATTTGAGATATTCATCAAGTTTTCTTTTTTCTTCCTTTTCTTTTGGTGCTTTGAATCCATTTTTTTCAATAATTTCAACAGCAAGATTTCCTCAAGAGTTTGGTCAGTAGACAAGAGAAATACTTCCTCATACAAGGTTTGGATCAAATGGTTGGTATACCGTTGGATTTTTTATCATTGCATTGGTGTGTCATCCTGAAGTATGTCTCATGGCATTACTTCCTACAATAGGATAATTCGGCTGAAGAGGAAGCATAAGAGAACTTACGAGCCCTGAAACTTCATGAATTTTACTTGCGTTGATATGATCGAGATCAAACATATGACTCAGTGTTGTCTTCATCCTTGTAATAATCTGATTTAAATCAGCGTTCCCTGCTCTTTCTCCTATTCCATTTATTGTTCATTCAATTTTCGAAATTCCTGTCTGTTTTACTCCGTTGATACTATTTTGAACGGCATTTCCAAGATCATTGTGATTATGAACTGACCATATAAAATTATTTCCAGGAAATTTTTCATCAAGGAGAGCTTTGTGTCTAAGTATAGTGTTTACATAGTACTCTTTGGTCGTATTGTCTGGATCTTCTCCTCATATAGTGTCAGGCGTATTAAAGTAGGTTGTTCCATTTTCAGCAGCTGCTATAAGGAGTTCGGTACAAAAATCAAAATTTGTTCCGACTTTTGAGTATCATTCTGGAGAAAACTGGACGATAAGTCATGAATCTTTTGCTATGCGAGAAAATTTTGCTACGTTTTTAAGTGCTTCTTGATCTGATACTTTGGTGCCAATACTTGCTTGTCTGAGGGCTGGATCTACTGGAAAATAAATATGAAAGAACCCCTTTCCTATCTCTCAAGCTGGTTCAAGTGCTCGAAGAGTTGATTCTACTTGAAAATCAACCATCTGAGTGAGTCCTCATACGATGGTATTTATTTCTCAGTTTTTTACCATCTGAGCAACTTCTTTTACTCTCCATGCCTCGTGAGGTGAAGAACTTGGGAATCCAACTTCACAGATATCAAACCCTACACTATCGAGTCCTCTCACAACACGAAAATAATCTTCATCTCTTTCTATGGCTGCTCAAGGACATTGGTGTCCATCCCTGAGAGTGGTATCAAAAAGAATAATTTTTTTTCTCCCATCTATTTTTATTTTTTCCATATTCTTCAAAAATTAAACAAATAAAAAACTCTCTTCTTTTGGATACGTTCCTTTTGAAGAGAGTTGGTGGTATATCTGGTAAATATTTCCCTACTTAAAAACTCTTAGAAACGTATCTAGGACGAGAGTCAGAGTAAGTAGTAGGTTTTTTGAGTACATATACTTTTTTGTAGTTAATGTTCTTTGAATATATATATCTTATATTTGATGTCAAATTTTTTGTTTAATTATTGCTATTTCTCTCAATAATTTCTAAAGGTTTTTTTCCTAAATAGTACCAAATTCCTATGATATAACTCAGAATAACAAGCCAGATAATTCATAATATATTATATTCTCTTGTTTCTAAAAAAGGCGTTGTTACTGGAGGAATTTGTTCAAGCTCCTTTAAAAGATTTTTCCTTATAGTTTTAACTTGTTCTTTTTCTGCTTCGATACTTTTTCTAATTTCCATATCATTGATGGAATTTCCTAACTTTGCTAGTTGTTCATCTCTTTCTAAGAGTCATTTATTTGTTCGTTCTATCTGTTTTTCAACATTTGCTCGAGGTGATTTTTCATAGTTTTGCTTTGCTCTTTGAGTGTAGTTTTGGTAGAAATAGGCACTAGAAACTAATGTAACTAGAAGGGGAATAATAACTCACAAAAAAAGTTTCTTTTTACTCATATTATTTTATAGAAATTAAGTAGTTTTATTATAATTTGTTTCAAAATTCTTCAAAAAAAAGAGAGAATTTCTCTCTTTTTTTTACTGGAGTAAATCAAATAGTTCATCAATAATTGCTTGAGTATCGTCTACTTCTCAGACTTTTATATTGTTTATCACTCTATGAGCACTCATGAAAATCCATCCTCTTGTTGCTGAAGTTGTATAGTCGGTCCACTTTTCTTCATACCAACTGTTTCCATAGGCAGTTTCGACATAATCTTTTTGCCATACTCAAGTATTTACTGTTTTTTCTATATTTTTTACTCTGAATATCATTTTGAGAGCTTCTGATTTTGATATAACAGCATCTGGTCTAAATGTTGAGTTATTTGCAATGATTCATTTTCCGAGAGCCCACTCAATATATTTACATCCCCAATCGTTTATTTTTACATCACTAAATTTTCATTCACATACCATATTGAGTTCTTCTCCTCACATATTTGCTATTACTTTCATCATTTCTCTACGAGTTATAGAGTCACCGAGTCTATACTTTTCTGGAGAGTTTGAATAATTGACGATATAGCTATTCCCGGCCATAAAGTTGGCTCCATCAAGTTCATCTACTGTGTAGGCATTTGAAAGCTGAATTGATTGTATAAAAAGAATTGATGTTACAGCTACTAAGTATAATTTTTTCATATTACGTCGGGGTAAAAAAATAATGAGTGATAACTCACTCATTATATACGAATATTGAAATAAAAAAGGACAATTATAAGAAATACGGAAAATATTCATATTTTTTTGTCAGATTGCATTTTTTCTTCAGTCATTTACTTTTTGTAAACTCCTTCAGAAAAAATTTATCTTCCTCAAACTATTTGATTTTGCGTATTTCTTCACTTTTTAATTTTTCATGTTTTCAAGGTTCGCTATTCTTTCACTGAGTGTTGGATGAGACGCAAAAAGTTGCATAAATCCAGCCTTACTTTTTACATTGATTTGAAATGCTGCCATTTTTCCAGCTTCTTTATCCGTTGGAGTGAGTTCATACATACGTTGAAGTGATTTGAGTCCGGCAATCATTTTTTCCTTTCAGACAAAACGAGCACTTCACTCGTCAGCTCTAAACTCTCTATGACGACTAAACCACATAGCAATCATCGTTGCAAAAATTCAAAGAAGGATTTGCAGAAGGATATTAACGACATAGTACCCTACCCATCAAAATTTTCCATCGGTTGCTTCATCAAAAGCATAGGCAAGAATACGAGCAAAAAATATAATAAAGGCATTGAGAACTCACTGAAGAAGAGTCATTGTTACCATATCTCCGTTGAGTATGTGTGCCATTTCGTGAGCGATAACACCTTCTATCTCTCCATCGTTCATTTTTTCAAGAAGTCATGATGATACGGCGACGAGGCTTGAATTTTTTGTTGCTCCCGTAGCAAATGCGTTGGCATCTTCTGCTTCGTAAATTCCTACTTCAGGGAGCTTAATTCCGTGTTTATTTGAGATTTCTCTCACAGTATCAAAAACAAGTTTTTGTTTTGATGTCAGAGAAGAAAGATTATTTGGGTCAAAGAGAGTGATTCCATACGCTCTTTTTGCCATCCAGCGAGACATCCATAAACTAATGAATGCACCTACAAAACCGTAGATAAGTGAGTATATCATGAGTCCTCAGAGACTTGAACCAGTCGCAGTAACATTGTATCAGGTGAAGTATTGAATAAGTCCAAGAACGATATTGAGAATAACCAAGATGGCTATATTCATAGCAAGGAAAAGGAATATTCTTTTCATAATGTTCATAGTAGTAGAAAAAATTAGTTATAAATTATGAGGCAGATAGTATTTTAGGCTTTTTATATGAAAGTCAATTGCTTTCTTGGCGTTCTTTAAGGTATTTTAAAAGAGACTTTCTTGAGCTGTATTTTTACTCGGTTTTTCTTTTCAAGAATTGAGATTTTTTAAGCATACTTCTATCACTTGTAAGTCGTATTTAAGATTATGTCCTATGATGGTTTTTTTAGATGCGAGAAGATTTGATAAGAATCATTGGAGTTCTTGTTTTGATATCTGAGGACCACGATGTGAGGCGTTGATATAATATATATTGTTCTCATCGAGAAATATAGATACTCAGACTATCTCTGCTTCTATTGGATTTAAACTTGTTGTCTCGGTATCAAGAACTATTTCTTGGTATTTTTCGATTGGTCTTTCAAGTTTCTCGAGTCCTTCGGTATCTCAAATTATTAGCACTTTGAAACCTAAATCTTTCCATCTTTTTTCTTCCTTTTTCTCTTCTCCAAGGAGGCTAAAAAATTCAAATTCTTTAAAGAATACTTTTACTTCATCATTGAGGATATTTTCTGGAGTAAAGAGAAATTTTTCTATATCTATATGAGAAACATCGACGTTGACATCAAGAGTTGCGAGTTTTTTTGAAAGGATTGCATTTTCTTTGCCTTCTATAATCTTCTCAAGTGTTTTTCCAGAAAGTATCTTTTTGGATTCAGGGGCTAACTCGACTTCCTGTCCTTGCTGTAATTTTTCTATTATTTTATAAATTTGTTCAACGCTTCCAACTTCATTGAGAAGAGGAACGGCTTTTGCTGGTCAGATTCCAGCGATACCTGGGATATTATCAGAGCTATCTCCTGCTATAGCCAGATAGTCGGTAATGAGACTGACATCATGGATTCAAAATTTTTCTCTGGTTTCTGGTATTCAGAGGATTTTTTTCTTGAGTGTATCATAGATTTTTATATTTTCTCCGACAAGAGCATGGAGATCTTTATCTCAAGAAAGGATATAGGTATCAAACTGGTTTTCGTATTTTTTTGCAATCGTTGCGATGACATCATCTGCTTCGTACCCAGGAATTTCGATACTTTCAAATCACATCTTTTCAACGAGACTTTGTATATCGCTGATTTGATTTCTCAAAGAATCAGGCATGCGATCACGAGTTGCTTTGTAATCTGCATATAAGTCGTGACGGAAGTTCTTTCCTTTCGCATCCCTGATAAAAAGTACATAATCTGGATTCTCGTTTCGAAGTTGTCCAAGGAAAAATTTTGCGATTCAAAAAGTAGCATTTACGGTCTTGCCTGTCGAAGTACTAAACTCTGGGAGAGCAAAAAACATACGATAAATAAATGAGTTTCCGTCGATGAGGTAGAGTTTTTTTAGCATGATTTTTATATATATGATATATTGTCTAAGTATACGAAATTATTTATATTTTCAAACTATATGGAATATACATGAAGTCTAAAGCAGAGCTGACAATCAAAAACTTTGTTTTCTTGGAGCTTTAAAGCTTTTAAAGATTGGAAAAAAATATTCTTTGAAGAATACTATAATACTTATGGTACTTCTTTTAAAAAAGATTTTCCTGATAAAAGCGAAAGGCAGCGTATTTATGAGTTTTTACTTTGAGTAGAATGATCTAAAGTTTTTCACGATGGAGATGTTAGAAATTATGTCATTGATAGTAAAGTTAAGAATATTTCTGAAAGAGTAAGAAAAATACTGTAAAACAAAACTTGACAAATATAAAAATAAAAGTATTAAATAGATAATTATTTCATACTTTTTTATTTTACTCTATGAAAAAATACTTCCTTCTTCTTTTTGTATCTCTTTGTCCTCTGTTTGTTTTTGCTGATGATTACGATTCATATGATTCTTATGAAAGCTACGATTCTTATGATAGTTACGATGTATACGACGTTTATGACGTCTATGATGTATACGATACCTATGATTTTTACGACTCTTCTTCTTATAGTTCAATTTCAACATATTCTTCATCAAATTCCTCTCATACGCTCACTTGTCCTGTTTATAATGCTCCAAGTTATGAAGAATGATGTAGTACTGAATGGAAAGTAGATACAAAATGATGTACGTATCCAAAACGTGTTTGTAAAAAAGTAGAACCTCCAAAATGTCCTACCTACCCTCGACCAACCTATGGAATAGGATGTAGTATAAAATGGAATACCGATACAAATGGATGTAGTTATATGACAGAGACATGTACTCCTGTTGTAAAACCAGAAAAAAATAAATGTGTTTGAAAACATGCTCTTCCAACATACGGAAAATGATGTTCGGTTGTTTGGAAAACGGATAGCGAAGGATGTAACTATATGTCTGAAACTTGTGGTCATTCTTCAAAATCTTCAAATACCTGTGCTTGAAAATACTCACTTCCTACCTATGCAAAAGGATGTTCTGTCATCTGGGAAACAGACAGTGAAGGATGTAACTATATGAGAGAGACTTGTGATGGTTCTTCTTCTGACACGAAGTACTATAACAAATATGGAAAAGATACGTATGTTCCTTATAGATATTATTATGATGGAAAGTGGTGGTATGTGTATCCTGAGAATGAAAAAAATGTTATCAAAGTACAGTGAAAAAAGAAGGTAAATACTATCTCTTCTTGTAGTTCCACTCTTGCTCCTATTTGTGGAAAGAAAAAAATAGCTATCACAGACTATAGTTCTTTTGGAACAAAAAATGTAGAAAAATATACAGAAGTTACCTATGAAAGTGAGTGTGATTTAGAAAAAAATAAAGCAGAATACTTGTATCCTGGAGAATGTAGGAGTTATAGTAGTTGTCCTCTTTATAAGGTTACTGCGAAAACTTGATGTACTACTCAATGGAAACTTGATGACGAAGGGTGTGAATATCCAGTTCAGACTTGTAATACAACAAAGAAAAAGAATTCAAAAAGTTCAACAACTCCACGATTTCAGTGAGATTCAAACTATTGGTTTCAGCCAGTCATAAAATAAAACTTGTTTTTCGTCTTTTTTTTCATATCTTAGTGGTGTTTTTTAAGTAAATATAATTCATGATTTTTCTCTTTACTCTCAAGGAAAAAATACAAATAACCCATGATGTGTTTCTCTTGAAGCTCACTTCAAATATTCCTACTCAAATCCCTCAATATGGTCAGTTTATGACTTTTATCATGAAAGCTTGATGACGTGCGTATTCTATTGCAAATGGTGATGACGTAAATTACGAATTTATTATCAAACGT
>CAYUZH010000001.1:33304-39920 GCA_964449635.1 uncultured Candidatus Peribacteria bacterium
AAATGATGAAGCAAAGAAGCCTGTGATACTCCAGTTTGATGACAGATAAAAGTGGTATGACCAGCGGGTCGTTTTCTTTTGAAAGAAAATACTGCGAAACGTCTTTTCCTCTGAACAGGGACTTGATTTGCTCCACTTTACTTTCAGATTTTATGAACATATACTCTGGGCCTTTGAGGAACCAATACATTTATCTTTGGAGTCAGGGAGTCAAAAGATATTTTTTTCGTTGATGAGATGGAGAAACTCAAAAAAGAGAAAGGAAATTTTGATTATAAAATCTATGTAAGTCGTGAACAGTCAGAGAATCATAACTTTTGAAGGATTACCGAATATATCACGCCTGAAAATGTTGCTTCTTTTGAAGAATTTTATATCTGTTGAAATCCTGCTATGGTTTCTGAGGCAAAACAAAAGCTCCTCGCTCTTTGAGTTGAGAAAGAATATATTCATAGTGAAGAGTATTAATCCTAAAATATATCTATGATAGATAATCATATATCTGATCAAGCACTCTATAAGGTTCACCAACATAAAATTATTTTATTCTCCAATTTTATTATCGCTTTTTTAAAATTTGGAATATTTTCTTGTATCATCGTATATTTTTTGTTTCTCCGCTTTCCATTTCTTCAAATTATCAGCATTGCTGCTATTCCAGTACTTTTTTTCTTATTTTACTGGTTTTTTTGGGTTCGATCTTATTTTTATATCACGAACGAAAAAATAGTTGTAAAAGTGAGAAATGGTATTTTTTCTCATTATTATATGAGTATTTATTATAAAAATATTCGAGATTTAGCGTATTCAAAAAATAATATATTACATTACTTTTTTGATTATGGTGCTTTTTTTGCGAGATCTTCTGCTGGTGCTGGTGGTGATTTTGAAGTTCCGTATATTCCTCAGGTAGAGAAAGTATATAAAATTATTAATGCTCTGTATCTTCTCCCTGAAGAGAAAAGAAAACAAATAACTTCTTTGAATCAAATTCAATCAACTAAAATTTCCAATACTTCTCAAGCTATTGAATCTGAAAAACAAAAACTTCTTTCTCTAAAATGAATTAAAGAAGTAGTTTTGCTTAATGATGCTGATAGAAAATATATTTTTGAACATGAAGAAGAACGTAATCATGGAGTGTATGAATGCTTACGAAGAAAGGTTCTTTTTTGTGCAACTCATGATTCTACTTTTCGTTCGGCAGATGCTCCTATTGTTTTGAAACTCTGAACAAAAGTTATCTTCCCAGCCGTGAGTTTTCACGAAATTGAACAACCATCTACGGTTTCAAGTTCGCCTGGTCCTGAAATTCATACGTATCTTTCTAAGAAATTTTCTCAGCTGGATACTTATGATGCTACTCTTCTTATTGGTTTTGATATTTAATCCTTTTTTATGCTTTCTTTTACGAATATTCTTATCATCGTTTCTTTTCTTTTTACTCTTGCGGTGACTCTTTTTCCAGAGCTGTATGTTTTTGGGATGAATACTATTTTTTTAGAAGAAAAAAACTATCTGTATTTTGTTCTCCAATTTTTCTTTTATAGTTTTATTCATGGAGGGATTCTTCACTTTCTCTCAAATGCTCTTTTTCTTTTGTATTTTGGAAATGAACTTGAGAAGCTTCTAAAAGATACAAAATACATCATATTTTTTCTTTTTACAACGCTCTTTGTTGCTTTTTGAATCCTCATCTGGTCAAGTGGAAATACAGTTTGAATCAGTGGCTTTTGTATGGCGCTTATGACATATTATACCCTTGAACTCTACAAGAGATGAAATCCTGACTATAGAGGTGGACTTACTGCTATCGCTGTTAATGTAGCTCTTGGTTTTGTTCCTGGTATTAGCCTTGCTGGACATATACTTGGAGCCGTAGCTTGATGAATATTTTTTCAAATCAATAAAAAACTCCTCAAATAGAGGAGTTTTTTATTATTCTTCAACGGTAGTTTCTTCTTCGTCTTTTTTCATTCGTTTATTGAGTTCATCCCATACATCCTTTGGGATATTTTTTGCGATTTTTACTTCTGGATAGTTTTTTGCGGCGAGAAATGGTCAACGACGACTTCATTTTACGACGAGTTCTTCCCCGCTCTCTGCATCTATCAAGAGTCATTTTTCTTTGAGGATGATTTCGAGAAGTTCATCTTTTTCTGATTTAATCTTTCCAATCCATTTTACCTCCGGATATTTACTTGAAGCAAGAAACGGTCAAAAACGTCCTGTTTTTACGACGATTGTTCCTTCAACTCCGTCTGGACATGGTTTCCCTTCAAAACGATCTTTGAGAGCTTGGAGTGCATCTTTTGAGTCTTCTGGTTGATCGATGAAGTCACACTCTGGATATCCTGAACATCCGATAAATTTTCCAGTTTTTGAATATTTAAATACAAGATCTTTTCCACACTTTGGACAGTCTTTTCACACAAGTTGTACTACTTTTTCGCTCTCTGTTCAAGCAGTATCGAGATCTTTTTTGAGGCTTCCATTCCAAAATCTATCAAGCATCGTCACGTATGATTCTTCTCAAGCAGCGACTTTATCAAAATCTTCTTCTACGATAGACGTAAATTTATAATCCATCATTTTTTCAAAATATTTTCCCAAGAATTCTGTGACCACATAGGCAATATCCGTTGGGATAAGGTATTTTTTATCAAATTTTTCAATATATCCACGGTCAATGATGGTTGATATTGTTGGTGCATAGGTTGATGGTCTCCCGATTCATTCGCTCTCCATTTTTTTGACGAGACTGGCTTCTGTATAACGAGCTGGGGGACGAGAAAATGTTTGATTTGCATTGATTTCACGAGCTTGAAGAATATCTCATTTTTTTAAATTTGGAAGAATACCTCCATCTTCTGTTTCATTTTCTTCATCATCGAGCGACTCTATATAGAGTTTCATAAATCCATCAAATTGGATAACTTCCCCATTGACTGACCAACTTTGATCTTTGTCTTGTGGTGAAAAAGAGAAGTTTGTTGTTTCAACAATGGCTTCACTCATCTGACTTGCAAGTGCTCTTTTCCAAATAAGTTCGTAGAGCTTTCTTTCTTGTGGTTCAAGATGAGAACTAACACTTTCTGGTGTACGATTAAAATCAACAGGACGAATCGCTTCATGCGCTTCTTGAGCTCCTGCTGATTTAGTTTTATAGTTACGAGGAGTATGATATTCTTTCCCATAATTTTTGAGAATCATTTCTCCTGCTTTTTTGCGAGCTTCATCACTGAGATTGACACTATCAGTTCTCATATACGTGATAAGTCCTTGTCTTTCGCCATTTCAAAGTTCTATTCATTCGTAGAGCTTTTGGGCAATCATCATAGTTTGCTTTACTCCATATCCAAATTTACGACTGGCTTCTTGTTGGAGAGTAGAAGTTGTAAATGGTGCTTGAGGACTTCTTTTCGATTCTTTTTTGACGATATCATTGAGAGTGAAATCAAGAGGTTCTTTGAGAGTGATGATTTTATTTCCATTTTTATCTTCTGCTTTTTTCTGCTCACCATTTCCAAGCGTATGGAAAAATTTGATAACATCTTCTTCTGAAGTGAAATTTTTTACCTTCCCATCGACTTTTGCAAGGGTGACTTTTACTTTCGTATTTTTATCTTCAAGAATAGCCGATACTTTCCAGCTTTCTTTTGGTTTAAAGTTTTTTATTTCTAGTTCTTTTTCAACAATCATTTTGACGGCTACTGATTGGACTCTTCCGGCAGATAATCATTTTTTGATTTTTTTCCACAAAATAGGACTCACCTTGTAACCCACAAGTCTATCGAGGATACGACGAGCTTGTTGAGCATCAACGAGGTTAATATCAACGTTGCGTGGATTTTTGATGGCTTCTTCAATCGCTTTTTTTGTGATTTCATGAAATACGATACGTTTTACATTGACTGGATCGAGTCAAAGAGTATGACAAAGATGCCAACCGATTGCTTCTCACTCACGGTCCTCGTCCGTCGCTATCCAGATTTCTTTGCTTGTTTTTGCTAGACGCTGTAATTCGGTCACGTGTTTCTTTTTTGCGTCTGTTATTTCGTATTCGGGTTCAAAGTTTTTTTCTATATTTACTCAGAGAGTTTTGCTTGGAAGGTCTCTAATATGTCCCATAGAAGCAACTACTTTATAGTCTGCTCAGAGAAATTTTTCTATGGTTTTTGCTTTTGCTGGTGATTCCACGATTACGAGGTTTTTTGCCATACTTTTTGTTTTTTTGAAGTATAAAAAAATGAGAGATGTTTGTCCCTCACTTTTATTCGTTTTTCTTTTGAAGTCAAAAGAAAGTAGCAAAAATACAATTGCTTAATGATTTATAAAATGAAAAAGTTTAGTGAGAAGAACTTTTCCATTTTCATTATCAAGATTTAGAGTCATTTTAACTCCATTTGCCAAATTTTCTCATCTTTTGAATCAAAAAGAAGAATAAAATCATATTAAATCTTCTAAAGACTTTCTTTTTTCACTTGCTCAAATAGGTTCTGCTTTTAGGGAAATTTGTTTGATATTATGATTAATAGCACAAGCTATAATGTATAGTATGATAAGTTTTCCATGTCAGTATGCTTCAATTCTGTCTATATGAAGAGCAACTCATTCTTTTCTTATACCAAAACTTCCTGTGGAAGGTATAGATTGGTAAGAAAGAGGAAACGATGTTGAAAGATTTCTAAATGAGTCTTTTATATGATTTTGTACTTCTTCTAAAAAAATATCATCCCATGAATCTTCTTGTAATAGGATTTCAACTTTTTCTTTTATACTTTTTATTGGAATAAGGGGGTCTTGTTTTTCTGAATTAATGCAGTCTGTATTCAATATTTCAAACATTATATTTTTGTTACATTATTTACGAGGTTTTGATCATCAAACGAGAATTTTGAGTTTTCAATATAACGACAGAGTGCATAAAAAATTTGCCATTCGTTGTCTTGATCGTAGATAAACGCATTTCCTTCATTTTTTATTGGATTGAATTCCGAAAGAATTGATGAGAGATAATTCTTTTTTGATATAATAGGAACAATCCCTTGTTTCATATATTTCTCAAGTTCTCAAAATTCACTATCTCCGATAATAAAATCAGCTCAAAGGAGAGTTTCTTCATCAACTTGTTTCGTATAGTGGATATTTTCACTTTCTTTCTCTTTTGATATTTGATTCTGATGTACCACTATAAAACTTACTGAAAGTGTTTTTAGTCATCCAATAAGGTGACCCAAAATATTTGTATCCTTTAGTGATATGATTCCAATACATTTATTTTGTGTAAGCCCGAGTTTTTTTATAAGTTTTTCATGTTCGCTTCTTTTCTTTTGAAGGAGGGGGTTTCTCATAATTGCTGCCTAAAAAATAAAACTTACACTTATCGTATCACAATTTTTTCGATAGAAACAAAAAAATATATTGACAAGAAGTATTTTCGCATTAAAAATAGCACAAATTTTAAAAATACATCAATATAATGAATAAAGATTTTTGGAAAAATAGAGTTAAAGAAGATGGAAAAATTTGTTTTCTTGCTCCTATGGATGGATATGGAGATAGTCCTTATCGCCAAGCGATGAAGCGAGTTGCTCCACGTATCATGTGTGTGAGTGAGTTTTATAGTGCCGATGGACTCGTACACTCAAAATTTCTCGCTGGTTCTGTTCTGCCTCATGCCGATATCGAAAAGCCTCTTATTATTCAAATTTTTTGAAAAGATCCTGAAATGTTTGCAAAAGCTGCAAAAATTATTGAAACCTATGATGTTGCTGGAATTGACATCAATATGTGATGTCCTGCAAAAAAAGTTGTGAGAAGTGGTCATGGATCGTGTCTTTTTATTAATCAAGATACAGCATTTCGTATCGTCGAATCACTGACTAAGGCCACTCATTTGCCGATTAGTGTAAAAACAAGACTTTCTTTTGATGGGAATCAAAACTTGATTGATTTTGCCAAGTGACTTGAATCGGCTGGAGCGAATCTCCTGACTATTCACGGAAGAACCGCAAAACAGATGTATACTGGGAAAGCTGATTTTACCAATATCTATGAGTTGAAAAAGCATGTTTCTATCCCTGTTGTCTGTAATGGAGATATCAGAGATTACGATGACGGGATGGAAAAAGTACAAGATCTTGATGGATTTATGATTGGGCGTTGTAGTTTTTGAAATCCATGGTGTTTTCTTCCTGGAAAATATTCTCCAACTCTTCAAGAGATCCTTGATAATATGTTGTTTCATGCTGTGAAACTTGTTGAGGTAAAAGGAGAGAGAAAATGATGTCTTGAAATTCGAAAACATCTCGTTCAATACTTGAGAAATTTTCCTGGAGTCAGAGCGTATAGAAAAAGACTTGTGACGGTTGAAAATATTGACCAAGTAAAACAAGTGATTCAGGATATCACTCTTGAGTTTAGTGATTTTCTTGATAAAAAACCAAATCTCTGAGAGGTTATAGACGTTTCGTCGCTTATTTCTGAGGTATAGATTTGAAAATTCCATAAACTTATAAAGTTTTTATTATGTCATTACCAATATTAAGACATTACTTTGTACTTTTGTGACCAAAAGATACCAAAAGTCTTTAGGGGCTCAAATTTCAGCTAG
>CAYUZH010000002.1:0-23916 GCA_964449635.1 uncultured Candidatus Peribacteria bacterium
GCCTATCCTTTAAGTTTAAACGCTGAAGGATGAAATGTCGGTATTGGGACTACTAATCCTTTGTCAAAACTTCAAATAACTAACGAGAATAGTGTCTCTGATTTTAAACCACTTTATATAATTAATAAGGATCCTGAACAACTTACTCTTTTTGATTTAAGAAATGAAAATGGAAATGGAAATGGAGATTTAACGGTTGTTCGTTGACCTGATTTTGGAGGGTTTGATTATGTACTTCGTTTAAATGTAAGTGGAAATAATAGTCTTTCGTTTTGAGTACATGGATGAAATGATAATGTAGTAATTCGAAAAAGTTGAAATGTAGGTATTTGAACAACGACTCCTTCTGAAAAATTAGAAGTAAACGGATATGGAAAATTTTCAAGTTCAATTAAGCTTCCTGGTGCTGGAGCGAGTTCTACAGGGTATTATGCGTGTATCGATGGAACCACAGGAGAAATATATAAATGAGGATGAGCTTGTACTCTTTCTGATAAGAGATTGAAAAGAAATATAGTCGAACTTGGATCAAAAGATAGTTTAGAAAAAGTGCTTTGACTTCAATGAGTAACGTTTCAATGGAAAGAATGATTTAGAGGTGATGCTATCAATATCTGATTCATAGCACAAGATGTAGAGAAAGTATTTCCTGAGGCGATCACTGAGAATCCAGATGGAATGAAAGCAATGAACTATGAATTTATCATTGCCCCACTCGTTGAAGCTGTGAAAGAACTTTATAACAGACTCACATCAAATGATGAAGATATAGCTACTCTTAAAAAAGTGATTGAACTTCAACAACAACAGATGGAGGCTCAACAAGCTCAAATAGATATCTTGAAAGCAAAGATAAAATAATTATAATAAAAGAGTCCTACATGGACTCTTTTATTACTCTCTAATCTATATGTATGGATACTATTTATAATTTTGTTCAATGAGAGAAAGAAGGGAAGAGTTCAATGAATAATTTGTTTTCTTCTCAAGAAAAGACTCTTCTCTATTTCTATCCTCGTGATAATACTCCTGGATGTACGGTTGAAGCAAAGGACTTTACTTGTCTTGAGAAAGAGTTCCAAAAACTTTGAATCGTACTTATAGGAGTTTCACAAGATAATATAAACTCACATAAAAAATTTATTGCTGACCATCAGATTAGTTTTCCTCTTATCAGTGATGAAAAACTTGAACTTCATAAGCAATTTTGAGCGTATGGAGAAAAAAATAACTATTGAAAAATAATACAGGGAGTGATTCGTTCTACTTTTCTCATTGATTCAGAAGGAACTATTATCAAAGCTTGGAGGAATGTAAAAGCGACGGGTCATGCTGAGAAAATCTTGAAAGAACTTCAAAAATAAAAACGAGCTTAGCTCGTTTTTATTTTATATCTGAGATCATCAATATTACCAGCTCAAAGAATGAGTATAATGCTTGAATTTGTATTTGTATTATCATATTCTTCTATGAGTTTTAAAGTATTTTCAAAACCATTTCAAAAGTATTTGTTTTTATGATTCAGAGCATTTATGAATACTTCTCCGTTCATTTTTGTTTTATCTTCTTCACTATCTCTTGATTCATAAATATTTGGAATGATAAGAGTATCACAGTAATCAAAACAATTTTTAAAATCTTCTAATAGTTCTATCGTTCTCGAGTATTGGTGAGGTTGGAAAATTGTATAAAGTTTCTTTTCAGGATATTTTTCTTTGAGTGCTTTTGTAGTAGCTATAATTTCTGTTGGATGATGTCCATAATCACTCATCAAAATATTTTTGTTTTTTGTTTCTCAAACTACTTCCATTCTTCGCCAGATTCCGTTATACTCTTCAAGTGCTGATATAATAGTGGATTCATCTACCCCTATAATTTTTCATGTTGTATAGGCAAGCCTTGCATCAAAAAGAATATGATCTCAAGGGACTTTTAGAGTCAACTTTGGAAAAGGAAATCTTTCATTATTGACAGTATATCCATTATTGTAGACAGATATATAAGAAATATCCTTTCGTTTTCAAATGATTTCTTTACAATTTGTATCTTCACCGTTGATAACCACATATCCTCAAGGTACTATATTGTTTATAAATTCTTCAAAAGCACTTTTATAATCATTTTCATCTTTAAAGTAATCAAGATGATCGACTTCTATATTTGTTATAATAGCTATATACGGCTTATAATTGAGAAAATTTCTTTTATATTCACATGATTCTAGCGCAAAAAAGAAGTTTTTATCGTCATTTTTGTTTCGAAAATAAAAATTACTATTATCAAATTCTTTTAATATACTTCCAACTATTGCTGAGAAATTTTTATCTGATGCTTTTAAAATAAGGCTTATGAGGCTTGTTGTTGTTGATTTTCCGTGAGTTCCTGCTATAGAGATAAGTTGAGTTTTACTTGTGATTTCTCATAGTCATTCTGGGTAAGTGAGTGTTTGAACTCATAAGTCTTTTGCTTTTTGAAGTTCGCTTTGTGAATTTGGGATGGCACTTGAATAGATAACTTTTTCAAAACTTGAATCAATTCTCGTATCGTCTTCTCAAATTATACAGTCGATACCATCTTGCTCGAGACTTTTCATTATCTCTGAATCTGATGCATCACTTCCGTATACTTCATATCAAAGAGATTTGTAGTATCTTGCGAGTCCAGACGTTCAAATTCATCCAATTCAGATAAAGTAAATTTTTTTCATTTTGAAACTATTTATAGATTATATTCCTAAAAGTAAGAAATTGAATCTTAGTATAAGCAAAAAAAAACATCTTCCAAATTTTTGGAAGATGTTTTTAACATTAGATTAAGGCTTTACGTTAATCTCTACAGAGTCTTATTTATATTTTGAGTAGATATCTCTCATGAGAAGCAAAATAATGACGCTTCTTTTTTCAGTTCCTGTTAGTCCAGTTGTTTCATTTTTATCTGAGAGATATGCAATCCAGGCATCAAAGTTTGCGAGAGATGTTCTAATACTTGAAGAGGATATTTTTCAAGATTTTATATCTGCTTTTAACTCTTTTTCTATTTGTACTGATAAATCTTCAAAGCTGATACCAGCAGGAAGGGGTTTAAAAGTAGGTATTTTTGAAGTTGGATAAGTAGTTGTTTCTTTTGTAGTATTTTGGTTTATCGTTTGAATAGGAGTTATCGTATTGCTGATGTTTGTTGTTGAATTTGAAGTATTTATATTTGAATTTCTACAAGCTTCGTAACTTCCTTCTTTAAAAACATAAAAGTTATTTGGTGTTGAACTGAGGCTACATTCTCATGTACTATTCTTTTTCCAATAGTAATTTGCTACTGGATATGATACAGTTGAAAACTCAGGAAGATTTCTACAAGATGTATTTGATCATACACTATTTCAAAGAGCATTTGAAAATTCTTTATAATATTCGATTCTACGAGTAGCATCAGTTGTTTCAATACCAGTTCCATCACAGATTCTTGTATCAAATGTTTGCATAACAGCTCCAAATCCTTGTTCCATTCCATTTCTAATCTCATCATTTGTTGGTTTCCAATTTCCGACGACGATATCATGCATACTTGGTGTTTGATTTTTTGGAGTCATATAGTACCACATTCCTGATGCGAGAGATGTGTATCCATCTTGAGCAAGACGAGATGGTTCTTTTAGAAGAGTATTTTCATCTCCATAGAGAGCTTCAGAAATCATTTTATATGTATTTTCTCCAGAGAGAAGAAATGATCCTCTTCCAAAGTATGTTCCTCCGTTTATTGAATTTAGTCCAGGAATTTGAGTGTAGTAAAGTCCTTGTTTCCAAAGAGGGTAATTTCCTGTATTTCCAGGAATATAAAGGTTTGTTGATTGTATACCACTTTCATAAGCATAGAAAGAAAGGAGAGTAGCGAGTTCTTTTCTACAAACAGAATCTGAATCAGAACCGATGTTATCACCGACTTCACCACAAAATTTTGGATATTTTGCAACTGCTTGGAGAAATTTTTCATAGTTGTAGATACTATCAGCAACAGGAAAAAGGTCACTCCATTTTTCTTTTGAAAGAATATTCATAACTCTCTTTACATTTTCTCTATTATTTGAAGTACTCACTGAGTCTACTGTAGGAGTACCATAAAGTGGAGTAGCTGAAGTAATGACTTTTTGAATATCTGTTGGAATATTGTATGTATTTGTATATGTTACTGTATTGTTTGTTGTTGATGTATTTCCATTATAAACAGTTATATTCATATTTCCACTACTTGAACATACGTTTCTTAGACACATAACCACGTTATATTTAAATGTTCCAGAACTTTGATTTTGAATCGTAAAAGAACCTCCTTTTGCTGCACTTTTTGGATCTATACTTTTTGAAGAAATAAGTTTCCCATTTTCGTAGAGTTGAACCATATCTCAGAGAATTCCTCCAACTGGTATCGTCCAGTTAAGAGTATAGTTTCCAGAATCATAGTTTTTCCCAAGTACAGAAATAGAGGGACGTGCAGGAGTTGTTGGTTTTTTTGTTGTTGTTCTGTTTGTTTTCGTAGGAACAAAGCTGGTAGCAATAACATCTGAAGTCGATACAAAATTTGTATTTGAATTGTTATTTACGATACTATTTGTTCAAATTTCTCCTACTTCTTTCCACGCATTTCTCCAGTATTTTCAAGTACCAGGTATATAGAACCCTCATTCTTTACACCATCCACTGTTTGGTGAAGGAAGACATTCATAGAGTTTTGATCCGTTTACTACTTGGTCTCATGCGTTGTAAGTTTTGTTTTCTACATAAAGCTCATATCCAAAAGCGGTAGGAAGAGTTATAAGAGCAAGTACGACTCAAAGGAAGTATTTTTTCATAAATAGAGAATATTTATATAATAATAAAATGTTTATACATAAATTTATAAATAAATCAAGTTTATTTTACAAAAAATAAAGTAGTATGTCCAGTATACTACTTTTTCTTTAAGAGAATATGAAGTTCACTCTCAATTTTCTCAAATCATTTTTCTTCGAGTTCTTCTAAGTCTTGGTTTGTAAACTTTGAGAGAACCCAGTCTGAGACTTCAAAGTTTGGATTGAGTCATACTCAATACTTTATTCTCGTGAATTCTTGTCCAAAGTGTTCAATAATACTTTTGATTCCATTATGTCATCCAGCGCTTCCTTCAGTACGTACTCGAATCTTTCCAAAATCCATACTAATATCATCGTAGATAATAATTATATTTTCTTTTGGGATTTTATAAAAATTTGAGACAAGCTGTATACTTTGACCAGAAAGGTTCATAAATGTTTGAGGTTTGAGGAGTATGATTTTCTCTCAATCCAATACTCAATTTGAAATCTCTCATTTTAGCTTACTTTCTCCTTTAAAATCTGAAAAATTATGTTCTTTTTTGAGAAAATCAAGAAAAAGAAACCCAAGATTATGTCGAGTGGATTGATATTGTTTTCAAGGATTTCAGAGTCAAACGATGAGGTACATTAAGAAAAGAGTAAAAAGTAAAAAAAGTTGTAATTTTTGTGAGTAGAATTTTAAAAAAAATATTTCACCACTTTCAGTTGAAACCACCTTGAGAGTTTACTAACCGTGTTAAAGATATAGCTTTTTGATGTTTTTTCAAGCAGTCAAAAATCAAAGAGATAAATATCGCTTCCATCTGCTATTATATTGTGTATACTAAAAGGATCAATAGCAAAGTCAGTTCCGAGAATATCCAAGAAAAAATGTTCCTTTTCCCACATAATTTCGTTTATGAGAATCAGTTTTTTAAATTTTGAGTATAAAATAGGATCTTGTTCGAGCATCTCTTTTGTTACTTTTTTCCCTCAAACTTCTTTTTGTTTGATAATATAGTGCCCATCTGTATTTTGGATAATCTCAGTATCAGCTATCTTTAGGACTTTTCAAAAGTATTTCTCAATAATTTCAAGGTTTTCTTTTGCTTTTTCGTAGGAATCAATGTTTTTATAAAATAGGTGTTTTCAAACGAGGCTGGGCATTTTGTAGTAGGTATCTCCTTCTTTGAGAATAAAATTTTCTCAAAAAAGACGCCAAGAAAATCTATGACCTGCTTTTTTATTAATTCGAGAAAGTTCTTTCTTGTGGTTTTTCATACGTAAGGTGTTTAAAAATCTCCCTGCCTTTCAGGCATCCCCCCTTCAATAAAAGGGGGACTTCTTAAGTTATTTCATAAACTTATTGTGTATTTCTTTGAGTTTTGGATTGGTGACGTGTGTATAGACTTGTGTCGTTGTGATGCTGGCATGTCCAAGCATCTCTTGAATTGAACGTATATCTGCCCCATTGTTAAGCAAGGTTGTCGCAAAGGAGTGACGGAGTGTATGAGCGGAGATATCCTTTAAAATCCCTGCTTTGAAAGCGGATTGTTTTATCATCGTAGTGATAAAAAATCTTGAAAGCCTCACGGATTCATCATCGAGAGTTGCAATATTGTTTTTATCGAAGTTGTGCCTAATAAAGAGGGGAGAGTAGGTATCTATTCTTTTACTGAGGTAATTTTGTATCAAGTGAGCAGATTTTTCAGTGAGATAGACAACACGTATTTTTCTTCATTTTCCACGGACAGCAAATTCACGTGTCTTAAGATTGATATCTCTCTTATCGAGATTTGTCAGTTCTGAAATACGAAGTCCTGTTGAATAGATACACTCCATAATCGCTAAGTCACGACTCCCAATAAGAGTATGTGGGTCTGGTGTTTGAAACAGTTTTTCGAGTTCTTCTTCTGTGAGAAATTCTACCATCCTTTGTTCTTGTTTGATGAGGTCAATAGATGTTGGAGAAACTGATTTGATTCCAGTTTTTTCTAGATATTTAAAAAAACTACGAAGTGTTATCATATAGGCATTTGCTGTTTTGATAGATATATCTTTTTTGTTTTTATAAAGGGAAGAACGGAATCATTCTATTGTCTCGAGATTGAGAGATTCAACTTCTTTTTTTTCTCAAATAAATTTTTGGAAATAGAAAAGATGTCTCCTGTATTGTTCGACGGTTTTTGGAGATTTATTTTTGATGACTTCAAGCCAGTTCAAGAATGTATCAATTGATTTTTCGAGAGTCATAGCTTATTTTAAAATAGGAAATGGACTTTTTTCCCAAAGTTTCTTTTTTTCACCTTCAGGAAGATTTTCAAGGAGAAGGTTTTTCCGTCTTTCGTAAGGTAGATATGGGAAATTTTGTTGGAGTGAGTTTTCTGTGTGAAATGTATAGGTTTGTATTCTTTGTAACCAGTCTATTTGTAATACGTTAAAAATACCATATTTTTCAATAGATTTTCTTGAAACCTTTATACTTTCTAATAAATCTTCAAGTGTTTTTATGGCTCTTTCGTGAGAAAATTTAAATCCATTTATTGTTATGTTTGTTATTGGATTATGAAAAGAAAGGACTTCAAGATTTCCTCAGAATATTTCATGGGAAACTTCCATATTTGCTTCTAATTTATCAACAAATTTGAGTATTTTATATGCAAGAGTTCCTCACTGATGTTCTTCATTCAACAGTTTTTCATATTTTCCTGTTTCTGCAAAGAGAGACTTAAAAGAATCTTCCAACTTTTCTCTGGCTTTTTGTTGGTTAGATTCATATATCTCTCTTTCTGATGACGAAAATTTTTCTTTTATAGGAGCAGCTATATCATCAGTGATAATTTCTTCATCATCATGAACTTCTATTAAATCGAGTACATACGATGTGTCTATATCAATTCAAAGTTCTTTGAGTATATTACATACTTCTTCTCAAATAATTTTCATCCTTTGTATATGTGTTGATACATTGGTTCTATAATATACAGGAGTTTCATATCATTTATATCTCCATATATTTGAAAGTTTCTCATGACGGATTTTGTAAATATCATCATTCATGAAAAATCTTTTTATATAATTATTTCAGGGTCTCCATCAGTAATAAGAACAGTATGTTCAAACTGACTTCCGATACTTCCTCATTCTATGTATATTTCCCAGTCACCCTTGTCGTAAATTTTCCCACTCGAAAATCCAATAATAGGTTCTATAGCTATAAGCATTCCGGCTTTGAGTTTATCCCCTGTTCATGGTTTTCCATAGTTATAGATATATGGTTTTTCATGAAGTGTTTTTCAAAGCCCATGTCCGGTTAATTCTTTGATAACATGAAATCCTTCTTTTTCAACATATGATTGAACTGCATGTCAAATATCTCAGGTTTTATTGCCGTGACGAGCTTGTTTTACAGCTCTACGAAGTGCTTCTCTGTTTACTTCTAAGAAGCGAACGTATTCTTTGTTATGAGGTCAATCTCCTATAATCATCGTGATACAAGCATCCGTATTAACTCCTACTTTTTTGTCTTTTACTCAGAAATCAAATTTTACAACATCTCCTTCTTTGAAAGTGATATTTTTTCGAGCGATTCCATGAACAACGACATCATTGACCGATATACATATATTGGATGGAAATCATCCAAATCATTTGAATGCTGGGAGTACATTATATTTTTTACAAATATCTCAAGCGAGAGTATTTATCTCTGGAGCAGTAACTCATGGTTTTGCTCTTTTTTGAATTTCTTCAAATACTTCTTTATGAACTTTTGCGTTTTCTCGCAATATTTCGAGTTCTTTGTTATTTAAAAATCACATACAGGTAAAAGGGGAGAAAAGGTAAATATTTTTCTATATTAATAACTACACTGTCAAAGTCAAGAAGCTTGATCGTTACAAACCTTTTCACTTGTTGGAATCACTTTATCAAGTTCGGCTATAATTTCTGTCAGATTTATGTGGTAGTTTACGAGTTTCGTTTGGAGTGATTCTGTTGATGTATCTTCAAGAGAAGCGAAAGGAAGCTCTGTTTGATAGACAACATCAATCATATTTTTGATATCTTGAGTTTGTTGTACATCTTGTTCTGTATCGACGAGTTCTAACATTTGTACTTTATCTTTTCATTGTTTTTCAAATTTCTGAAGAAGCGTTTCGTTGTAGGTATCTATTTGCTTTCAAAGGTTATTACTTGTCGATGAGAAAGTATTGGCGATAAAATTATTATCTATCGAATAAAATCATTGGTTATTGTATCTATCAAGGTTTCCTATGATAACATCAGAATTATTTGTTTTTATTCATTGGCGTCAAAGTTCTTTGGAAAGTACTTGTCTTTCGTATTCTCTTTGTTTTACTACATCTACGTTTCCTATCAGCATATTCCAAGCATCAATCCATCTTTGCGTTCATTTTGTAGACCATTTATTCCAATCAGTGATTTGTGTCATAGCTGTTTCTACTTTTTCTGTAAAGTTTCCCTTACAACGAGAACAATTTTCTGCTGTAAAAGCGTTGTAATGTTCTGCAAACTGGCTTTTGAAATCAGAATTTACGAACTGTATGTCTCATCAAAATTCAGATTCTTTTCAAAGTATAGAAAGTCTATACAGTTCTCCGATATTTTTTGTATTCATAAGAAGAAGTCAGAGAACTCACCTGGCGGTTCATGTTTCTATTTTACAGAAATCTTCCACTCATTCACATGGTTTTTCTATAGCTACATCTTGTTGTCCTCTCCCAGTAATATTTTCAAGAAGTTTTGTAAGAGTATCTACTTGTTTTGTGATAAGCTCTTGATCTCTTTTTACTGGATATGGTACAGATTGAGTGAGAGGAAGAGTAATATAAAATTCAAAGCTAGAATAGTACCCTGTCCAATCTCAAAAGAGGTTAAATGTTCTTAAAAGTTCTCTGTGTATTCTCCCTGTAGAAGAAGTTCTTGAGGTTCTATTTGCTGCTCCGGTTGACTGTGAATTCTTTGATATTTCAGCTCGGACATTTCCTGTGATTTTTCTTACGGTATTAAAATATTCTAAAAGAAAATCAGGGGTTCCATCTTTTATTTTACACTCTGCTGGACATTCTCCTCCATCATCTCAAAAAGTCGTACTTTGATAAAGTAGTCCCAAAGTACTGATTATGCAGAGAATCAAGATATATTTTTTAAGCATAGTATATTAGTTATTTTCAGGAATTTCGTTCATTTTTCGTATGACTCACGCAGAATTAAATACAAAATCTCTCAGAGAAGATCAAAATTTTTCTATTTCCGTAAACTCTTTAAAATAATCGTTTGAATCCTGATAGTTTGCTCTTTCTGTGATAGCTCTTGAAGTAAAGCTATTTTTTCTCTGAGAAAATCCTGCTTTTACCCTCTGTGCATAAGCATCTTCTACTTTTTGTGTGCATTCTTCGTTTGTGAGTTCTCAACAGTTCATGATACTTTTATACTCTTCTGTTTTACGTTTATATTCGTGAAGGTCATTTTTTCTTTTATAGTCGAGGCCTACGTTTTTATATTTTTCTTCAAGGAGGTTTTTTACTTTGAACTCACTGTCTTGATTTCTATCTTCATCTTTTTTTTCGAGGTTGAGAATAGGGGCTGGTTTTTTATAGACTTGTACTCAAAGATGGAGTACATCAGGCATACTGAGATTTAATAGTCCTATTTCAAAGTTGTTTTTTGTCATTTTTGATTGAACAAGAGACGTTCAGGCAAATTTTTTGAGATGTTTGTCTGTTTTCTCGAGAATAGATTTGATACATTGGGTCTTTCCTCATCAAAGGAGTTTATGATTCTTCATTTTAAACTCTATTTTTATACAAAAAAATTGGTTACACTCCCACTCTTTGTTATCATTTGCTTGTTTGTATGCTCATGGAGTAAATTCTTTTGGTGGTTTTGATGCGGTTCCTGTACTTGTTTTTCCAGATCAAACTCATCCTCCAGAAGAACTTGAAGATGATGTTCACCCTGTTGAAGAATAAATAAGCTCTTCTATCGTTTGTGAACTGAGTCACGAAGATCAGGTTCAAGTATTTATATCATAACTACAAGCATAGGGAGATATGATACTTCCAGAATTTTCTATTGGAGTGAGAACCTCTCTTGTTTTTTTTGTTACATATAGTCCAGATCAGGTTGCTCCTGTTCAGGTAATCTCATCATCATCGTCATTGAATTTTGGTATAAATCGAAGGACTCATCTCATGAGGTCTGAAAAACGTTCGCTTGTATTTCTTAAAGGAGTTCCATTGTATTTTGAATCTTCACAAAATATGATTTTCTCTATTTCTTTTATATCATCGACGAGATCAAAAGGAGAGTTTTCTTTACTTCCATCTGAATAGAGTCAGATTCGAGAAAGTTCATAGGTATGTCTTGTTTTATCAGTAGCATTTTTTATAACGGTATTATCCACTTTTCAAATAGCGCCAATAAAACCAGTGATTTGTTCGTTTGACATACTTCCTCCATCATCTGAAAAACAATCTTCAGAGAGGACTTTTCTCAGAGATTCTATGTCTCCAGATTTTACTTTTTTGATATCTTGAACAGTCAGAGCTCAAATACAAGGGGAGACTCACTCTTCTTTTAGTCTTCTGTTTACTTCCTGCTCGATACTACTTTGTCACTGTCCTGTAAGTTCATACTCATAATTTTGAGATTCCATTTTTGACATTCATTCATCTATTTTTTTATACATATCAATTCAAAAATCTCCGTCTAAAATTGCGTACGAAAAAGAAGGAAGAGATATAAGTATAGTAGCAAGAAATAAGTAGAGTGTATGTTTCATAGAAATATTTGTCAAATGAATGCTCTTTTTGCTTTATTATGATAATCAGTAACCAATTTTTTATCAAAAAAATATTTTAAAAACGATTGACATTTTAGCTTACGATGATTTCTTCTTTTTTTGTTGAAATAGTAAAATCTTTTCTCTCTTCTTTTTGGTTTACAATAATTGAGGCAATTCCATCTTCAATGGTATCAACGATGAATCTACGTATTTCTCTTGCTCAAAATTCAGGATTATATACCTTTTTTGCTATTGTGTTGAGAACGGTTGTCGAGTAGGAAAGTGTAAATCCTTTTTTTGAAAGCCTTTCTATCAATTCTTCGATTTGGAGTTTTACGATATTTTTAATAATTGTTTTATCAAGAGGATTAAATACAAGGATTTTATCAATTCTGTTTATAAATTCTGGTGAAAAATAGTCTGTGAGATTTCCGATAATTTTCTCTTTTGCCTTTTGAAAATCTTTCATCACTTTTTCTTCTTCGGTTGAATTTGTATCAAATCCTATTTGTCGTGCTTTTTCACTAAATTCTTCTTGTCAGACATTGCTTGTCATAACAATAATGGTATTTTTGAAATTTATTTTTCTCCCTTTATTGTCTGTTAAAATTCACTCTTCAAGAATCTGAAGAAGGAGGTTATAGACTTCAAAATCTCATTTTTCTATTTCATCGAAAAGGATAATACTGTATGGTTTTTTTCTCACTTTTTCTGTTAGTTGTCATCCTTCTTCATATCCTACATATCAAGCGCTTGAACCTATGAGTTTATTGACACTTGTTTTGTCTGAGTATTCACTCATATCTACTTTAATAAGGGCACTTTCATCTCCATAAAATTCACGAGCGAGAACTTTTACGAGTTCTGTTTTTCAAACTCCTGTTGGTCAAAGAAATAAAAAACTTGCAAGCGGGCGATTTGGGTTTCCGATTCCAGCTTGGCTTCTCATAATCGATTTTACGACTTGTTCTATTGCATCATCTTGTCCAATAATTTTATTTGAAAGTGTTTTTGAGAGTTTTTTGAGTTTATCAATCTCTGTTTTACTGAGATTTGATGAAGGAATTCCCGTTGATATACTCAGTACTTTTTGTATATCTTCTTTTCCAACAGACAGTCTTTTATTTTTTGGAATAGAAAATTTTTTCTTGAGGTCACTGATTTTTTCCTCAATGCTTTTTTGTTCTATTTTTAAACTCGAAGCTTTTTTATATTGTTGAGAAATAACAGCGGCTTCAATCTTTTTTTGGAATTCGACGACTTTTTCTCTTAAACGAGTAATTTCTTCTTCATCGATATTGTATTTCATACTTTTGAGGCTACACGCTTCATCTATCAAATCAATCGCTTTATCTGGGAGAAAGCGATCGGTTATATAGCGAATAGAAAGATTCACCGCTTCTTCAACTGCTTCGTTTGTAATATTGAGATTGTGATAATTTTCAAATGTTTCTCTGAGTCCGCTAATAATTTCTATTGCTATTTCTCTGGTAGGTTCTGCTGCCACAATTCTTTGAAAACGGCGTTCAAGAGCTGGATCTTTTTCAATGTATTTTTGATATTCTCAAAGAGTGGTCGCTCCGATTACTCTGATTTTTCCTCTTCCCATTGCTGGTTTTAATATATTTGAAGCATCGAGAGTTCCTTCACTTGATCAAGCTCCTATAATTGTATGAATCTCATCAATAAATAAGATGACTTCATTTTCTATTTTTGAAGCTTCTTCAACGACTTGTTTGATTCTCGTTTCAAATTCACCTCTATATTTTGTTCCTGCTACAAGCCCAGACATATCAAGGGCAAGAATTCTTTTTTCTTTCATTGAAAAAGGCACATCACCAGAAGCGATTCTTGCTGCGAGTCATTCGACGATAGCGGTCTTTCCAACTCAAGGTTCCCCAACAAGGACAGGGTTATTTTTTGTTTTTCTATTCAGGATAGCGATGAGTCTTTCTATCTCTTGTTCACGACCAATCACTTTATCAAGTTTTCCTGATTTTGCTTCTTCAGTGAGATCATTTGAAAAGAAATCGAGGGCTGGAGTATTTGAATCTTTTTTTTCTTTTTTCCCATCGGTAGCACCATTGACAGCAAAAGGAGTGGAATCCTCCATATCACCAGACATTCCTCAGAGAAAGTTTTCTGTAATAGCTCAGATAAGTTTATCCATTCATTCTTCGAGAGTTTTTGCATCACTTTGAATTGAATCTCTCGTATTCATATACATCTGGTTCAAATCTTGAAAATTTGTTTCAAAATCACGAGGGTTTATCCCTATATAATCAAGAACATTGGCAAGCCAAATATCTTGTTTTACCATAGAGAGAATAAAATCTTCTATATCTGCTTTTTCTTTTCCATATGATGCGGCGATTTTCACACTTCCGAGGATTATTTCTTTCAGTTTATTGCTCATCCCGCTATAGACTCATTTTCTTTCTTCTATTTTTTCATTGAAACTTCCTTTTTGAATGATTTCTAAAATAAGTTTTTCATTAATACCATAAAGATTGAAAATATCTTTTATACCATTTTCTGCTTCTCTCATGATTTCTAAAAATATATCTTCTGTCTTAAGCTCTTTAAATCAGATTTCTTTGATTCTATTTTCCCCACTTATGAGTATTTTTTTATATTTTTCTGAAAAATTGTTATAAATCATATATATCTTTTTATTTTAGTATAAGGTAAATATCTTTAGAAACGTGAAAAACTTTATATTTCTTCGTCAGTGTAAAATTTTTCTTCAGTCATTTACATATGAGTAAACTCCTTTCAGAAAAATTTTACCTTCCTCGAACTATTTTGTTTTTACCCGTTTCTTATTATTTTGTCTTTTCCGTTCTAATACTAGTCAAAAAAACCGCTTTGTAAACTTTTTAGATTTGCAAATTCTCGAGAGTTTCTATAATAGTAATATGTTATATCCTAACACATTTGTATGGCAAATAAAAAACTCTTGTACCTCTTTGCATGATATATCACTTGAACTATAATCGGTTCATTGTATAGTAATAAAAAAGGGGATGATGTGAGAAAAGATATGGAGGAAGGTAGAAAAATGTGAGAGTATGAGGATAAGAAGGTTCTTCTTGATCATATCGTAGATACTCATAAAAAGTTCTTTACTGAAGTTACGAAAGAACCAAACGTAAAAAAAGCAACAGAATTTGTATCAGGGTACAAAGAGACATTTCAAAATTTTTTTGATACCTCTAAATCTGAGATTATTACTCTTTTAAAAGAACATAAATCTCTTTGAGAAGAAGATATACAAGCGATTGCTACTAAACTTCAATGATTTGTGAAATCTAAATTTGATGCCTGAATACATCAAGTGAAACAATCGTTTCAATCGGTTTCAGAATGAGTCCAAGACATAAAGAAAACTCCATCTGTTTCACCAAAAACAAAAAAATCTCCATCTTCAAAATCTTCTTCTCCTAAAAAAAGAACGATAAAAGCACCTGTATCAAAAACTTCTCAAAAAGTTATTTCAAAATAAGGAAACACGAAAAAACTTCGTATCTCTTCGTACTCCAGAGTGGTTCGTCTTCTGCTAAAAACAGAATTCACCTCCTTAGTCTACAATTTTTCTTCAGTCACTTACGCATTAGTAAGCTCCTTTTGGAAAAATTTTACCTTACTCCAGAGTACCTTCTCTTGCTTCGCAATTCACCTTGTCCTCGACCTACTCGTTTTTGCGTGTTTCTCGTATTTTTCCTTGTTTCCATAAAAAAACGATGAACATATGTTCATCGTTTTTTTTAGCTATTTTCCAGAGCCTCTCCAACTTCTCAAGCAATTTTGATTGATGGTTTGAGAGTTTTTGCTCCTGGAGTCCATTTTGCTGGACAAGCATTTCCAGGATGAGATCTCATAAATTGGAGAGCTTCAATTTTTCTTAAAAGTTCTTCACTATTTCTTCCAAGAGGTCCACTTGTTACCTCGATTCCTCTTACGATTCCTTCTGGGTCAATGATAAATGTACCTCTTCCAGCAATTCCTGATGCCTCATCAAGGATATTATAAAGAGCTGCTGTTTCTAGGTTATGATCTGCTAACATTTTGTATGGAAATCCGTGCATGAGTCTCTCATGTTTTACCCATGCTCTATGAGAAAAAACAGTATCAGTAGAGGCTGCAAGAACTTCTACTCAAAGTTCATTAAATTTTGCTTCTTCAGAAGCCATATCTTTAAGTTCAGTTGGACATACAAACGTAAAATCAGCAGGATAGTAAAAGAGAACCACCCATTTTCATTTTAAATCATTGAGGCGAATCATTTCTTCATCATCGGTTTTTGGATTATATGCAGGGAGGTCGAAAAGAGGAGCTGCAGAATCTATTTTTACTATAGTGTATTCAAATAATTCTTCCATAGGGGGTATATTTTAAAAAATAATAACGCCTATGAAATCTATAAAAATTTTATTCCCTGTCAATAAAATTTTTTATTTTTATCACTTCCAAAATAGGAATTTCTCTTCCTTTTTTTTGTATATCATTTATGACAATGACAGAGTCAGTTATTTTTACTTTTTTCATTTCAATGAGTTTTTTTATGGCATCTTCTAAATTTTGTTCATAGTTTTCTTGGTTCCAAGTTTCAAGAAAGAACGCTTGTATTCAAAAGAGGATATTGAGGATTTTTTCTGTTTTCTCAAATTTTGTAAATGCAAATACTGGTAAACTTGGTTTAAAAGCACTTGTTAATCGAGCAAGGAGTCATGTTTTTGTGAAAATGATTACTGCTTTTGCTTTGAGTTCTTTTGATAAGTAGAGCCCGCTACGTATCATATATTTTTTCTCTTTATCAGATTCTCTGAGTCATTCGTCAGAATAGTTTTCGTACGAATAATTTGTATTTCTTTCGGCTTGTTCAATCATTTTTACCATCATTTCAACACTTTCTATTGGATATTTTCAAACAGATGTTTCTCCTGAAAGCATGACACAATCTGGTTTTTGACAAACAGCGTTATATATATCTGATGATTCTGCACGGGTTGGGAATGGATTTCAAATCATTGATTCTAAAAAGTGTGTCGCAACAATAACAAATTTCCCTTTTTCTCTACATTTTTCTATGATTCTTTGTTGATAAATCGGGAGCTTCTCTATTGGGACTTCAATTCATAAGTCTCATCTTGCTACCATAATACCGTCACTTGCATCAACTATTTCTTCAAGATTATCAATTCCTTCTTGATTTTCTATTTTTGATATGACTTTTGTCTCAGGAGAGTTGTTTTTTACCAAAATTTCTTTAATTGCTTGTACTTCTTCTTTATTTCTAATGAAAGAAGCAGCAATAAAATCGAGCTTGTTTTGTGCTCAAAATGTTATATCAGAAATATCCTTTTCTGAAAGAACTTCTTTGAATTGAAGTGCGAGTCCAGGAATATTTACATGTCGACGAGAAGTAATTTCTCATGCATTCATTGCTTTTACTTGAAGATAACTTTCAGTTTTTCCTATGACTTTTACTTTAAAATTTCATGAATCAATAAGAATAATCGTTCATTTTTTGCAGTCTTTTACTAGAAATGGGTAATCGCACCGAACATTTTTTTCTCCGATAACTTTTTCTTTTTTGATGTACATAAAAAACACTTCTCCTTTTTTGTAAGTAATACGAAGAGGGATATCTCCAATACGAAGTTCTGGTCATTTTGTATCAAGAAGGAGAGAAAGATTTGTTTTTCCGTTTTGGTTTAGTTTTTTTATTGTTTCAATTACTTTTTTAGCAGAATCTTGGCTTGCATGAGAAAAATTTAGACGGATGACATTGACTCAACTTTTATAAAGTCTTATTATATTTGATTCGCTTTCTACCGCTGGTCACATCGTTGCAATTATTTTGGTTTTTTTCATAGATTATTCTATTATATTAAGTTCAAAACTTGTTGAAGATTTATTAAATTTCGCATCAACTGCCTCAATTCGAATGGTATGTTTTCATAACGGGATGTCTCACGTTTCATTCAAAATATATTCAATACTTCTTCCTTGAACTCAAATTTTGAGAGGTGTTTCATCGAGATATATATTGATAGATTTTATTTGGGCGTTATCTTGTACATAAGCGCTTATTGGTAATGTTTGGTTCTTTTGGATAGAACTACTTGGTGATTTTGGTTGTGATACATTTATAACTGGAGCAGAAGTATCTTTTTGTGTCACTGATACAGAGGCATTTTGGGTTGTTGAATAGTAAGCATTATCAATGACCTTTACACTAAATGTATAGTTATCATAGTATCCAGAAGGAATGATAACTCCTCCTTTATAAACTCATTCTTTTTGATTTTCAATTTTTACACTTGATATTTTGTTCTCTCACAAGTAAAAATCAATTCAAATAACTGGATTTGCACTGTTATAATATACTTCGATATAGTTTTCTCAGTTTGATAGAATAGTCCCATCTTTTATAGAAGAAGAGAGCTCTATATTTGTGACGAGATTATCTCTATCACAATATTCATCTTTCATACTCGTTATATAGTTTCATTCGGAAAGAATTTTATCATTTGGATCAAGGTTTGCCATCCAATCTCGTATGGATCATTCCCAAGCTTGAAGTTCTGTTCCTATATTTGTAAAGTCCAAAAGGTACACTTCTTTTATAGCAGATTCAGGGGTTTTATCACTTATCTTCCCATTACAAAGAGCATCTACTTTGACGAGTTTTAGTCCAGCATCGTATTCTCATGGAGCGTTCTTAAAGAGAGATTTGATTGTTGGTCCTGACTCTGATGAAGCAATTTTTCCAGTAATTGGAGAAATATTTACTACCTTTACGCTACTTGGCATTTTCCATGTTTCTACCTTTTTCCCGCTATGGGCATAGTTCATAAAGTCTCTCCATATTGGTCATGCCGACATTAATCCATCGCCATTCATACTTACTTCTTTTCCATCTGTATTTCCTACCCAAACAACGGTTGTATATTGAGGAGTATATCAGATAGTCCAAAGATTTCTTGGGAGAATAACTTTCTCACCACTTTTCTTTGTATATTGTTTTGTTGATGTTCCTGTTTTTGCGGCGACAGACCTATCACGGAGTGTGAGATATTTATTCCATCCATCTGGTCTTCACGTCGTATCACTCAAAATAGCATTTGTTATATAAGCCGTTGCTTCACTGAGTACTTTTTCTCAAATCTGTTCTTTTGTTTCTTCTATAACAAGTCCTTTTGAATCCACTATCTTTAATATAGGAGTAATTTCCTTTTTGTATCCAAGATTCGCAAAAACACTATAAGATTTTGCCATATCAAGTGGAGTAACCTCAGGAGTTCAGAGTGCCATAGGAGCTCCATATTTTCCATCTTCTTTTAGATTTTCCATTCAAAGTTTTTGCATAAAAGGGACTATCTTTTCTTCTCTTCATGCAAGATAGTACATTTTAATAGCAGGAATATTTCTACTATGGTCAAGAGCCGTTGTTATATTCATTTTTCCCATAAATTTCCCATCAAAGTTTTTTGGATATCCGTATCCAGTAAAAAATGTTTTTACATCATAGATAGGACTTTTTGAACCTATTTGTTTTGTATCTATCGCAAGAGCATATACAAAAGGTTTAAATGATGATCATGGCTGAAGTCTTGAAGTGATAATATTTACATTTCATTTTCCCTCTTTAAAATAATCTCTTCCTCAGACAAAAGCGACAATTCCTCAAGTTTTGTTGTCGATAGATACAATGGCAGCATTGTCTGCGTTGATTCTTTTTTCATTTGCATCTCCATAACTTTTTATAAGCGCTTCAGCTTTATCTTGAAGTTTTGAATCAATCGTTGTATATACTTTTAATCATCCTTTTTCAAGGATATCTTTTCCATATTTTGCTTCAACGTATTCTTTTACGTAAAAGACAAAGTGAGGATATTTTATTCTTTCTGTATAGGTATTGAATTTATAAGCAATTCCATTAATAACTCCTTTTTTATATTCGTTGAAATCTATATATCCATCTTCAAGCATTCTTTGGAGAATGAAATCTTTTCTTCCTGCTTGGTATTCGAGAACCTGGCTTTCATCAAGAGGGATTTGTATTGAGTTAAGAAAATCGAACAGTTTTTCGTATTTTTGTGTTGTACACCCATTTGAATCAATATTTATTCAAATCTTATAGTATCACTTTGTTACTCAACAAATAACAATACTATCGGTTTCTCATACTTTTCTTGCATCATAATTCTGTATCTCATCTGTAAATTTTTTTAAATTTTCGTTATTCTCAACAACATCTTTTGCAGTGATGATTTTTTTTGTATCGTCTGGTGTTTCTTTATCAAAAATATAGGGATATCCAAGGAGTCTATCTGGATAGTTGTAGGGAGAATAATATGCTGGTCCTTTTGGAAGAGAAGCAAGTATTGACGCTTCAAGCGGGCTAATATCTGAGGCTTTTTTTCAAAAAAAAGTTTTTGCTGCTTGTTCTATACCATAAGCATTGCTTCCATAAAATATTTTATTGAGATAGAGTTCAAGAATTTTTTCTTTTGAAACTCATTTGTTAAGTTTATATGAAAGATACATTTCTTTTATTTTTCTTTCAATACTATTCTCATTCTTAATAATTGTATTACGAATGAGTTGTTGAGAAATGGTAGAGGTTCATTTTATACGGTCCGCTTTTCAAATTCAAAAGTAAACAATCGCCCCGATCATACGGGTAAAATCTACCCCCCCATTTTGAAAAAAGGTTTTGTCTTCTCAAGCAACTATGGCATGCACCATATTTTGAGAGATTTTATCATAAGGAACGTAGGTTCTTTTTTCTTTATAAACTTTATACAGTTCATTCCCATCTTTATCGAAAATGATAGACGACTCTGCTATATCTATGTTTTCAAGTTCTTTGATAGAAGGAAGAGGTTTTATGTATTTTTGATAGATAATTCATACGAGAAGTAAAAATACTATCGTGGATAATATGAAAGTGTATTTCATAACTTGTCCTGTTGGAAGGTATGAAAATAGACTTTTGTTTTTTCCATGACGATGATTTCTTGTATATGTTGTTTTAAACGTTCTTTTTTCAAATGACATTTTTCTCTTGTAAGATTATAATTGATTTGTTATATCCTCTTTTATTTGAGGTTTATTTATAAAATCATTTCATAGAATAATTTCTATATTTGTATCTATTTCCTTTGAATATACTGGACTTTCTTTTTTTTGCAATTCTGCATTTAAAAATAATTTGAGCACTTCAATAGTTTCAGGTATTTCTGAACCCGTTCAGTTATAGTAAATAGTACTTTTTTCATATATTTGTCCATTTGTATTTCATACTGATCATTTTGAAGGGACATTGAATCAGTATTGCACAAGTTCTTGAGCGAATGACTTTGCTATATTTCATTGTTTTGTTCCATTGAAGACATTTATTTTCATATTTTCTTCAAATATTTTTCTATGGTTAAAAATAATATCTGAGAATTTTTGTATCTCATTATAAGCAGAAATGTTTTTTGTATCTCCTTCATTTGGTATAAGAACACTTAGTCATCAAAAAAGTACTCTCTCAGGGGTATATAAGAATCCTCCTCTTTCACAAACTGGTGATCAATAGAAGCAAGAGTTGTTCAGATTAAAAGAGATAATTTTATTTTCTTCTCTACTCTGTTTTGCAAGTTGAAGGAGAGTAGAAATATCTAAATCAGTTTGGATATATTGGCTAAAAAGGGAGTACATTTTTTTAATTTTTGAGGGACTTGAAAGATATCATTCAGTGGTGATTTTTTGTTTGAGAGAAGATATTATTTGTTGTTGGCGGAGAGACCTATCAAAATCACTTGTCGAATGTCTACTACGAGCAAACTTCAGAGCAGTTTCCCCATCTATGGTCCATGTTCATTTTTTGAGTATAAACGTCGTATATCATCCGTTTGGAGTTGGATATTCATAATCAACGAGATTTTCTTCAAGAGTAACATCAACTCCTCAAACAAGGTCGATTACTTTTTTAAAGCCTTCAAAGTCTATATTTACATAAAAGTCTACTTTTTCTCCAGTGATTTCTTGGATTTTTTCTCAAAGTTTTCCTGCTGCTTCTTTATCTGATAGTTTATATGTCTCGAGATATTTTCTATAAATTTCGTTTATTTTTCCTTTTCCTCAGCTTGGATATTCTACGTAAAAGTCTCTCGGTATAGAGAGCATTGAGATAGTATTTGAATCTCTTTCAATACTGAGAAGTATAATACTATCAGTAAGATTTGGAGCATCATGATTTCATCCTCCTCTTCAGATTATGAGGATATTTGTTTTTTCTTCTGTTGTTGTACCACTTCCTCATCAGATAGTGAGAAATCCCGGTAAGTTTATGTTGAAGTCAGATACATAAGAATAACTAATCACTCAAATAATTCATACAAAAAACAGAGAAATAACTGTGAGAAAAGCAGGTACAATTTTTTGTGTATTATTTTGTTCTTTTAAAGAAGATTTTTTAAATCACATTTTTCAATTTGGGCGTAAAAATTAAATCGCCCTAAATGTATCCAAAAAAGATGTTTTATCAAAAAATATTTTGATTTTTTTTATTATATTTATATTACTATTAAAGTAATATTTTTTAATTATTTCTTATATGTTTGAATTAATGAAGCTTCCTTATGAACTCAATGCTCTTGAACCCTATATGTCTGCTGAAACTTTAGAATATCATTATGGGAAACATCATAAAACATACGTTGATAAATTGAATTGACTTCTCCCTTGAACGGAGTTTGAAGGAAAATCTCTTGAAGAGATTATTATCTGATCAAAAGCAGGAGCAATTTTTAATAATGCTGCTCAAATTTGGAATCATAATCTTTTTTGGAATATTCTTAAAAAAAATAATGGACAGGGTCCAAGTGGGAAACTTCTTGAAGATTTAGAAAAAGATTTTTGAAGTTTTGAAAATTTTAAAGAAAGTTTTAAAAATACAGCTCTTTGACTCTTTGGTTCTGGATGGGTATGGCTTTCTCAAAATACTTCTTGAAATCTTGTGATTAGCTCAACTCCAAATGCAGTGAATCCACTCGTAACTTGAGAAAATACACTTCTTTGAATTGATGTATGGGAACATGCGTACTATATTGATTATCGTAATAATAGAGGAGGATTTATCGATAACTTTTGGAATATCGTCGATTGGGAAGCTGTAGAAAAAAGAATGAAATAAAAAAATATCTCACGGTACCGTGAGATATTTTTTTACTTAGATTAATATTTAATATTTTGTCAATAAAAACTCTTTTTTTCTTTCAAGTCTTTTTAAAGTCCTTTGTATAATGTCATGGAAAATATTTTTAATTCTTATTTTTTATGTCTGATTTACAACAAAAAATAGCTGAGAAAAACGAACAGGTTCATGCTCTTATACAAGAAGTAAAACGAGTGATTGTTGGGCAAGATGCGCTTATACAATCGCTTCTTATCGGTCTTTTGTGAAAGGGGCATATTTTGGTTGAGTGAGTTCCTGGGCTTGCAAAAACTCTCGTTGTTTCAACTCTTGCACAGGTTGTTGACCTTGATTTTAAGCGTATCCAATTCACTCCTGATCTTCTTCCATCAGACCTCATTTGAGCAAGAGTTTTTAACCAGGCAAAGATGGATTTTTCGGTTAAAAAATGACCGATATTCTCAAACTTTGTACTGGCTGACGAAGTAAATAGAGCTCCCTCAAAACTTCAATCAGCTCTTCTCGAAGCGATGGCCGAGAGACAAGTAACTATTTGAGAACAAACGTTTGCTCTCGATACTCCTTTTATCGTTATTGCGACTCAAAATCCTATCGAACAGGATGGAACCTATAATCTTCCAGAAGCTCAACTTGATAGATTTTTACTAAAAGCTCTCGTTGATTACCCAACAGAAGATGAAGAGATTCTTATAATGAAACAAGAAACGAGTAAAAAAGATTTCCATCTGACTCCTCTTTTAAAGAAAAAAGATATTCTTGAAATACAATCACTTATACAAGATATTCATGTAGAACCAAGTATCTATGAATATGTAAAAAATATTGTTTTTGCCACTCGTAAACAAGATGTTCATACAAAGAAATTTATCCAATATGGGGCTTCTCCGAGAGCTTCTATTGCGCTTATTACGGCTGCAAAAGTCATGGCTTTTTTATCTGCAAGAGATTTTGTTCTCCCAGAAGATATAAAGGCAGTGGCTCACTCTGTCCTCAGGCATAGAATTATTCTTTCTTATGAAGCTTTGGCTGATAATATAGGCTCAGATGAAATCATAGATACTCTTTTAG
>CAYUZH010000002.1:24016-35227 GCA_964449635.1 uncultured Candidatus Peribacteria bacterium
TCTTATATTCATCAATTCCGTTTGTTAGAACTTTCTCTAAAGAAGGTTCTTTCCTGACATCTTCTTGGGAACTATAAAAGTATTTTTCATGGATCTGGATTGGAGTTTCAAGAATACAGAAATCGGGAAGAAGGGGAAGATAGCTCAAATATCGATTGGTTTATATCATCGAGAGAGTGAAAAATACTTGTCAAAAAGATGCAAGAAGAAAGAAATTTATCAGTATTACAAATAGTAGACAGTTCCTCTTTGTTTGAAAATATTTTCAAGAAAGAAAAAAAAACTATTTTGGAAACAGTACTATTTTTGACTTCAATCTCTGCTTTAGAGAATGCTGATAGAGTTTGAATGTATCTGACTCACAAAGACTCGCAGATGTATTTTCCGTATAGTAAGAAAAAATCACAACTGTTTCAAGTGTATAGTTTTCTTCAACATACACATCTTTTAAAGTGAAGGCATCAAGCTTTTTCATTTTCACAACTTCGAGTAAAAAATAATCTTATCTTCTATTATACAGACTCTTTTGAAGTAGATATATCGTCTTTGAAGGTTTTAGCATTTCAAAATGATATCATCATTGTTCATATTTTTCATAGTTTTGAAAATACTCTTCTGAACACAAAAGAATCTCAATTTTTGTTCTCCTCTTTTTGATGAGATACTCTTGCTATTGATACTATAAGTGATAAAAAAAGACAAGAATATAGAACTTTCCGAGAAAATAAAATAGAAAATTTTAAAGATACTCTTTCTAAAATAGGTATTGATTACCTCTTGCTCGACGAGAGAAGCGATGTTGCGAATGAATGTATGAAACTTATGAGGAGACGTGAGAAAAATACTCATTAAATTTTTAAATTCTTTGATTATGAAAAAACTTATTTTCCTTTATCTCTTTCTTTTTCCATTTTCTGTGTTTGCTAGTACAGGGCTGACTCTTAATTGACCAAGTCGTGTTTCGGTTGGGGAAACTTTTGAGTTAAAAGCCTTGTTACAATGATCGGAAAGTTTACAAATTTCTGATCTAGATATCACATGAAAAGAAAATTTTATTTTGCAATGAACATCTACTCGAAACAATATACAAATTATCAACGGTAATACTCAAGCAGAAGCAGAATATACTTTTTCTTTTGTCGCCCAAAAAAAAGGAGTATTTACTCTTTGACCAGTTACGATACAAACATGAAGCGGGAAAATACAAAGTTCTCCTCTTCAAATAGAAGTATGAGAACAATCTTCTCTTAATACTTCTTGATGAGATTTACCACATGATATTTATTGACCAGTTACACCGTCGTTTCCTTTTTTACCTTTTTTTCTTCTCTTATGTGCTCTCATTTTTTGATGACTTTTCTATAAACTTTTATCAAAATACTTTTCAAATGAATCTTCTCAAATTGTATCAAAAAAACAAGAAATTCCTGTTTCAACGATTTCTCTTGAACAAAAATATATTTCTCTCTTCCAAACTCTTTTAAATCAGTCATCGACTTATACGAAAAATGAGTTTTATAAACAAGTAAATGAAAGTCTCAGAAAATACTTTGAAGAAAAATGACTTCTGAATGCGACAACTTTTACGTATGACGAGATAAAAAAGAATCCTTTTTTTAAGAAAAATCTCTCTTCTTTCTCTTCTCTTTTTGCTCAATCTTACTCTTTTGAATTTCGAGAAGTACAGGATACACAGGATGAAAGGAAAAAACTTTTATGAGATATTATTAGTACTTTAGAACATTTGTAGTATATGAACCTATCATTTCACTTTCCTCTTATTTTTCTTTTGCTTCTACCTTTTGGGTATTTTGTTTGGTATCTTATCAAAAAACGAAAGTTAAGAAGCGTCGTATTTTCTTGATTTGACGACCTCAAAAGAGTTTATAAAAATGATTCTTTCTTTTATAAAATATACATTGCACTGATATCTCTTTCGTTTCTTTTCTTCCTTGTTACTCTTGCGTGACCATATACAACCTATAGTGAAGAGAAAGTAGAAAAAAATGGTATTGATATACAAATTCTTTTTGATGTGAGCTATTCGATGACAGCTACTGATTTAGAACCAAATCGTCTTGAAGTTGCAAAAAAAGTTTTTTCAGATTTCGTTGATACGCTTACTTCTGATAGAGTTTGAATGGTTGTTTTTGCTGGAAGACCTTATGTATCTTTTCCTCTTACATTTGATTATATATTTATAAAAGATTTTTTAAGTAAAATAACGTCAGATACTATCAATCAAAATGTATACTGACTTCAATGAACAGCCATTGGAGATGCGATGATTCTTGGAGAATCATCTTTCCACTCAGATGAGAAAAGACAAAAAATCATGATACTTTTGACTGACGGAGAAGCGAATAGGTGAATAAATCCACTTACGGCGATAAAATATATCAAAGAAAAAGGTATCAAAGTATATACTATCGGTGTTGGTTGAGATCAAAAAACATATGTGAGTTCTACGGATATGTTTTGAAATCCACAAAAACTTGAAGTATGATGAATCGATGAAGAGACACTAAAAGAAATAGCCTGACAAACATGAGGAAAATACTATCGAGCGACCTCGCCGGAGGCTCTGTCAAAAATAGTACAAGAAATAGGAAGTCTTGAGAAAACCAAAATAGAAGAGAAAAAGATAGTTTTTGAAAAATCTTTGGTATTTCCTTTTGTTTTGATACTATGCTTTTTAATGTGTTGAGTTTGTTTTTTCTTTATTCGTAAAGTTAAGATATAAAGTATGAATACCTTTTATAAAACAATAAAAAATTTCACTTTTTTCAAGGATATACAGCTCGTTTCTTTGTTTTTTGCTGTGTTTTTTATTGGTCTTTCTTTTTTTCTCAACGATATTTCATTATTTTGATCTTCACATACTACTCAATCATCAAATATCTCTCTCATGGTTGATGTTTCGAAAAGTATGGAAGCTTTTGATGTGAGTTATAATGGACAGTATACATCACGTATTGATTTGGTAAAATGAACAATACAAAAAATGATATCAGAGTTTCCGAATCATGCCTATGCTCTGAGTATTTTTGCTTGAGAATCACAAAGAATTCTCCCTTTTACTACAGATAAAGATATTTTTGCAACATTTCTCTCAGGTATTTCTTACAAAGATATTTCTAAACAGGGTACAAATATTGTTGCTGCTCTTCGTGATGGGCTCTGAGCTTTTACGAGTGATATACCATGATGAGCCTTGGTTGTCTTTACTGATGGATGAGATGAAAATATGAGTACATCAGAACTTGCTTCTTTGAGAGATGCTCTTGAAACGAAACATATCGAGCTTTTTATCGTGGGAGTCTGAACAAAGGAGGGGGCTTATATCCCAACTGGGAGAGATGCTTTTTGAGAAGTAACGTATAAAATGTACCAGTGACAAAGAGTGGTAACGAAACTTTCTTCTGAAAATCTCCGTACGCTTGCTTCTCAACTGAACGGTACGTATAAAGAGATTTCTAATTCTTCTGAAATATCCTCTCTGCTCTCGAAGCTGAAAAATGTAAAAATACCTTCTTGAGAGAGAGAAATAAATAATTCAAATGGAGAGGAGTCTTGAATTTCTCTTTTGTGTATTGCGATTGCGTTTTTCTTCTTTCTTGTTTTTCTCACTTTTTATATTTTTCCATATCGTGTATGAGTAAAAAAATAATTATTTTTGTTCTGAGTGTATTGATATTTATATTTTTTCTCCTTTTTATTCTCCCGTACATTCGTATACAAAAGGGGATTACACTTTATAATAACTCTGATTTTACCTGAGCTCAGTTACAATTTTTCTCTTCAAATTTTCCTGATATTAAACAAGAATCTTTGTATAATATCTGAACAACCCTCTATAAACAAAAAAACTACACAGGAGCTTTTTTGTATTTTATGTCGACTTCTTCATGAAATTTAGAAATCAACGCTCTTCATAATCTCTGAAACACTGCTTACCTGTTATGAGCAACAAAAGATAATACCGATGAAAAACTTTCTCTTTGGAATCAGAGTCTTGGTTTTTATTCATGAGCCCTCGATAAAAAAGAATTAGCAGAAACAAGAGAGAATTATGAGTATGTAAAAAAACAAATACAAGCACTTCAAAATACCGAGGAAAAAGAACAAACATCATCAGAGCAGGAAAAAGATACAGGCCAAAAAGAGCAAAAAAATTCTTCACAAACCGGTTCTTCTTCCAAAAAATCTCAATCTTCTTCTCAAAGAGATTCTCAATATCAATTAAAACAGTGAGATGCTAAGGGAGAACTTTCTCAATCTGAAAAAGAGTATTTGGAAGGTTATAAACAATATCTTGAAGAATTTCAAAAACAAAACTCTCAATTTTATAATAAAAAACCATCTTCTCAAGAGGGGGGTGATATATTTGAAAACTTTATGAATCCTTTTACCTGAGAACCATTATTTCAAAATAATTTCAACCAAAGTGAAAAAGATCGGTAAATAAAAAGAAGGATGTATTTACATCCTTCTTTTTATTTTGTCTTAAATTTTACATTCCAGGAAGACCTCCTTTCGGCATATTTATACCCATTTTTCCCATTACTCCTTGCATTTTCTCTGTGGCAACTTCTTGAGATTTTTTCATTCCTTTATTAACTGCATCCATAATTGCTTTTTCAAGGGCTACTTTTTGCCCATCTGATAATCCAGGTATAAGGTCAGAAGTTTCAAATTCAGCTTTTTCTACTTTCATTTCACCATTTACTGTGATAACAAGACCATTCACTTCTGATTCTATAAGAGTGTTTTCGAGTTCTTTTTTAATTTTCATCGCTTCTTGTTGAAGTTTCATCATCTCTCCTGCTTGTGAAAAATCCATAGGTATTCTAAATTAACAAATTAAAGTATTATATTAACTGAATAGAAGTATTCGTTGTTAATGCAAGGATTTTAGTAAAATATCAACTTTTTGCAAATTTTTGCAGACTATGTTACACTGTCTTTATATATAATTTAAAAAACAAAAACATATGGCAAATCCTGCAACTCAAGATGATGGACTTATTATCCTCTCTGATGATACAACGAGCGCTGTTATTCAAGCTCCTCAACCAACTACTACTCCAGTATCACAAGATACTATTATAGATTTTTGACTTTGAGATTCAGTCAATTCTCCTACTACTCCTTCTCCTGTTACTATTTCTGTTCCAACAACTCCAACTCCAGCGAGTTCTGTAGATTTTTCTTTTGATCTCTGACTTGATACTCCTGCAGTTATGGCTTCTAACAATTCTACTCCTTCTGTCAGTGTACAACCAGAAGTAAGTCTGAGTCCTGCTCCTGAGGTAAAAAAAGAAGAAGTTGTTGTTTCTTTCCAAACACCTACTATCGAATCTCCTTCAAAAGTTATTACGGATGATACTGATATGGATAGTATTCTTGATGGAACGATTGGAAAATTAAAAGCCCGCCAAGAAGTTATTGGCCAAACAAAAGGAAAGAAAACAAGTCGTATCGATGAACTTTCAAAACAAATTGAAGAGCTTCAACAACAAGTTGCTGATTTAAAAGATGATGTTGTTGATCTTGATGATGAAAATGCGAGAATCAATACAAATATAACATCTCTCGAATCTATGAAAATGTTTGAGAAAGCTCAAGAAGAAGAAAAAATCAGAGCTCACGATTTAAAAAAAGTAGCGAAAAAATAAACATTATTAAAAAAGAAAGGAATTCGAACGAATTCCTTTCTTTTTTAAAACCCACTTTGGAGTTCCAACATTTTATTATAATTTCCTTTTTGTTTTACAAGTTCAGCATGTTTTCAACGTTCGATTACTTTTCCATATTCAAGCACGATAATATCATCTGCTTTTTTAACGGTTTGTAATCGGTGAGCAACGACGATAACAGTTCGTCCTTTGAAGAGTTCGTTGAGGGCGATAGTAACTGCTTCTTCACTGAAACTATCAAGAGCACTTGTCGGTTCATCAAGGAGAATTACTTCTGGATTTTTTAAGAAAATTTTTGCAATAGCAAGGCGTTGTTTTTGTCATCCTGAAAGTCGTATTCCTCTTTCTCAAATTTCTGTATCTAATCCTTCTTTAAATTCAAACACGAAGTCACATTTTGCATTTTTAAGTGCTTTGTGTAAATCGTTCTCATCTACTTCGATTCCAGCACTTGCAATGAGATTTTCTCGTATCGTTGCATCAAAAACTCATGGTTCTTGTGTGAGATATCAGATATGAGGATAGTATGTTTTGAGAGCTGTTTTATCAAGTTTATTTCCCATAACTTCTATAAAACCAGTTTGTGGGTGAATGTATCCTGCTATGAGTTTCATAAGGGTTGTTTTTCCAGCTCCTGAAAGTCATACGAGAGCAGTTTTCTTCCCTTTTTCTATCGTGAGAGAAAAATTTTCGAAGACAGGTTTTTCTTCATAACGGTAGGTAATATTTTTAATTTCTATATTCTTATTTTGAGGCTTGAAAGTACTGCCTGTATCGTATCCCTTTATACTGGGAAGATTATCAAAAGTTTCCCAAAGCTTTTCTACGAGTCCTATATCTTTTAGAAATTCTCTTGTGAACTGTAAAAATTCATTGATTGATTTGTCCATCATCACCATGATTGTGATGAATATAGAAAGCTCAGAGAGAGTTGCTTCTTTTTGTATCATTCAAAAAAGAAGGTAGATATAAACTCCAATACGAAGCATAGCAAAGAGAAATCTTGGAGTTTCTTCAAGAACATTATACCAAAATGCTACTTTCCACTGTGACTTTACTGCTTTATCTAGAGAAGTACTCAGAGAGGATATTTCTTTTCCAAGTTTATTATTTTGGAGAATTTCATTTTTTGACATAAGAACCCTCACGAGTCATCGACTCACTTCATTTTGTGCTTCGTATCGAAACCTTCTCACTTCTTTCATTTTAAAATTTGCGTATGTTGATCAAATTGCTCACAACATAAGGCATAAGATACTAATACCTCAAGCAATAAAATTTAGCTGTATAATTTTTACTATAGAGTAGGTAATAATTACTATATACTGTATTCAAAAGTAGGTAAGCTTAAATGAAGTGTCAAACCATGCTCATGCTCATTTTTCTAATATAGATATAAACTTACCAGTTCCTATTTTTTCTACTGTATTTCCATCTGCTTGAATATATTTTTCTAAGTATTCTTTATAAAGCTCTCGTAATCAATAGAATATGATATTAGCCCATCAATTTTTATAAGCTATTGGAGTGAGTCTTACAGTAAAAATAATTACTGAAATCAAAAAGTAAAAGAAAATTATTTTGAAACTAAGATCTATGTTTAGTATTTCTATACTTTTAAATATTCGTTCAAATATTTCTAGACTTACTATTGCAAATATTCATAGTCACAATCAATGAAGTCATGTTTTGATATGTTCTTTTGGAACATATCAAAATACCTCAAAAAATCTAAGAAACGTATTTGATGTTTTCATTATTTACGGAGTTTTATTGTGACAATTCCTGTCTCTATTTCAACCTCTTTTTTCAGATTTTCGTTGTCTATAGAAGGATAGATACTTGAAAGAGTCTCTTTCTCGATATAATCTTTAAATTTTGTGATGACTCATTCGATATTTTCTCAAGATACTTCTATCTCTATTCTATCATCTACTTGATAATCAGCCTCTTTACGTCCTTCTTGAATATGACGTACTATGTCACGAGCTACTCCTTCATCTATAAGTTCAGGAGTAAGATTTTTATCAAGAGCAATAACCATTCAAAAACCAGCTTCTATATCTAAAGATTCATCTGCTTTTTCAAAAGCGATTTCATATTCACCTGTTTCAAGAATAAACCCTGAAACATCAATTTTTCCGTCTCATAGTTCTTTGAAGTTTCAAAGTTTTGCTTCGGATATTATTTTTTGTACCTCACGCCCGAACTTTGGACCAATAAGTTTTCCATTTGGTTTACAAATTTTTCTTGCGATACTTTCAGCGTTTTCAAGGACAACAACTTCTTTTACATTGAGTTCTTCTTTGATGATATCAAGATAGTATTCATCAAGATGTTCTCAAATAGTCGCTGAGAGAAGTGGTTGGCGTACACGAAGTCAATTTCTTTGTCTCCATGCAAGACCGAGAGTAATAAGCTCGGCTGTTTTATCAAACTGTGAATTTATTGATTCAATAATAAATGCTTGTACAGGAGTTGGAAACATTTCTAAATGAACTGATTTATTTTCAGTGAGATTTTTGTAGATATGCTCACTGATAAATGGAGTAAATGGCGCGAGTACTTTTGAAAGTGTTACGAGTACATCATAAAGGGTTTCATATGCTTCCAATTTATCGGTATCATTTTCTGATTTCCAAAAACGTTTACGACTTCTACGGATATACCAGTTTGTAAGATTATCCATAAATTTAACGATTGGTCTCGTTGCTTCTGCTATTTTATAGTGCTTCATATTTGAATCTATCTCTTTTATGAGAACATGAAGTTCACCGATAATCCATTGATCGAGAAGATTTGTCTTTTTTCCAGATAGTTTCATGATTTTTGCGTTTGGTATTCATTCAACTATATTAAATGCTTCATCCATAGAAAGATTATACATATCACGCAAAAGAGGACGAAATGTACCATTGTGAGCTACGATGAGAACATTTTTTCACTTATGTTGTCTTTGTATATCTTTGTAGGCATCCATCACTCTTGAATTGAATTCTGTTACATCTTCTATGCCATTGTATTCTTTTGATTTTGTTTTTCTTCTAAAGTCTGTCCGGTCAGTAGCATCAACCATTTTGTATACCTCATCTCTATGAAGTCATTTAAATTTCCCCCATTTTTGTTCTAGAAGTCTTTCATCTGCTATAAATTCTGCCTTTCTTCAAAGTCCATTCCAGATTATAGAAGCGGTTTCTTTCGCTCTTGAAAGAGGCGAATAGATAATAACATCAAATTCAATTCCACCTTGTTTCCATTCTTTGAGTGCTTTATAAGCTTGATCTTTTCATTCGTCATTCAGAGATATATCATCATCTCCACCATTCATAAAGCCATTTTTATTGTTATCAGTTTCTCCATGTCTACAATAGTAAATACCTCATTCATTTGGAGACCAAGCATCTATATTTGCATAAGTGGTGAAAAAACTATAGGTATTCCAAAGGGGAAGAATAACTTTTTTGATGACTTCTTCGATTCCTTCTTCTTTGAAACTCATATTATTTCCAGAGAGGAGGGGAGAGTTCATCATATAAAATCTGATTGCATCAGCTCCGTATTTTTCTATCGTTTTTCTTGGATCGGGATAATTTCAATAACTTTTACTCATCTTACGACCGTCACTTCCATAGACGATACCAGTCGTGAAAACATTGGTAAAACTTCATTTATCAAAGAGCGCAACTCCAACGACGTGCATGACATAAAACCATGCTCTCACTTGTCCAATATACTCAACTATAAAATCAGCTGGATAGCTTGCCTCCATAGCACTTCTATTTTCAAAAGGATAGTGCATCTGAGCATACGGCATTGACCCTGAATCCATCCATACATCGAGTACTTCGGGAATCCTCTTGTAGGTAAGTCCGTTTTCTTGCCACGTAATGTCGTCGATATACGGTTTATGAAGGTCAGTGATTGTTTTTCCGATCGCTCACTCTATCTCTTCTTTACTTCCAAATACTTTTATATCACGTTCAACCCCTTCGTTATCGTATCCTTTCCATACTGGCATCGGCGTTCCCCAATAGCGAGTACGACTGATACACCAGTCAGGAGCTCCTTCCATACTCTTCAAAAATTGACCATATTTCAGATGTTCTGGGTACCAGTTTATTCCTTCGTTTTCTTCGATAAGTTTACTCTTCAGACTTTGGATATCGATAAACCAAGAATCTTGCGCTTTATAGATAAGAGGCGTCGCTGTACGAGGACACATCGCTACACGGTGGTTGATAGATTCTTTTTTGAAAAGTCTTCCCATCTCTTTGAGGCGAACGGATATAACATCGTTGGCTTCTTGGTAATGCATTCATTTGTATTCACCAATTTCACTCGTATATTTCCCTTCGTCATCAAGAGCTGAAGTAATATGAATTCACTCTTTTTTAGCGAGTTGGAAATCTACATCTCAAAACTCAGGAGCTTCGTGAGCGATTCCTGTACCATCGGTATCAGTAACAAAATCTGCATTGTAGACACGGAAGTTTTTTTCTCTGTCTACTATATCAGTATAGTATGAAAATGGAGGAGTATAGCGTACTCCGATAAGATGTTCAGATACGATTTCTCTTAGTATCTTGTACTCTCCTTTTCCTCCGAAAATCTTTTCAACAAGGTTTTTTGCAACGATACATTGTTCTTCTCCATTTTCAACGATTACATAGCTGAGTTCTTTATTGATAGCGAGTGCCATATGAGCAGGTATCGTCCAAGGAGTAGTTGTCCAAGCAAGGATAGAGAGCAGTTTGTTGTGAGAAAGTGTAGAGTTTTTTAGACAATCAACATATACTTTTGAATACTCTGCAGTATCGTCAGGCAGATTATCAAGTGAGAAAAATTTCCACTCGCTAAACTTATCTTGGATTTTTATACTATTTAATATATCGTTTGTAATTTGGTACTTGAATACTTCACATTTGAATACTTTCCCTTTGTTTATGTCGTATTGTCCTTCGATTTGTTCCAACTTACTTGCATCAAGTTTGAGTCCCATTTCTTCCTCGATTTCTCTCTGAGCTGTTTCTATAATAGTTTCATTTCCTTCTTTTTTCCCACCTGGAAAATCCCAAAAACCATCTTCGTGACGCCCAAGAAGAAGTTCTCCGTTTTCATTTGTAAACATAACGGCAGCAACATCCGTTACTTCTGGAACAAATTTTACCGTAATTGCGGGATCACTTACTTCTTGGTAGCTATCATCCATCGCGACTTCAAAGTTTGAAATCGGAGTTGAAAGTTTCCAAGAGTAGAGAGAAACTCTTTGTCCTTTGTAGACAAGTCCTTTTTTATAGAGTTCTGAAAATACCCACATTACGGATTCCATATAACTTTGGTCCATCGTTCTATACGCATTTTTTGTATCGACCCAACGACCGATATGCTCGATATACCAGTCCCATTCTGCGGAAGTATTTTTTGTATAGGCGTAACACTCTTCGATAAATTTCTCAACTCCGACTTTTTCGATATCTTTGCTTGATTCGAGTCCGAGTTTTTTCATCACTTT
>CAYUZH010000003.1:0-1220 GCA_964449635.1 uncultured Candidatus Peribacteria bacterium
TGTTTACACACATTTAAATCCTAGAAACTGGTATCTACCGTTTCTAGAATGATGAGAATTTAAAATATTTGTTGTGTTCATAGTTGTGAAGTTACGTCTTGATTGTAGTAGTTTGAGAAGTTTTGTCAAAATTTTTAAGACGTTCAAATGACTCTTTTAATCGAATATATATATTTATCTCAGGTTCAAAATGACTCCAGTCAACACGTTCTACCACAGTCCCCTTTTCTATAAATTTCGAATAAATAATATCTATTTCTTTTTCTATTTGAAAAATACATCAAAGAATTTGCTTCTTAAAATTTTCCCTTGCAATCGTTAGTTGATTAATTTCCATTTGGTTAAGAGGTTTCTCTTTCGCTTCAAAAGCTCTTTTGGAAGTACCGTAACGAATAATCATCGATTCTAAACGAGTAATCTTTGCCTTTATCTCTTCAATCAAATTTGTTATAGATTCGTTTACTTTAAGACAATTCATTGCTTCTCCAAAATTCATTTCTTTTTCCTCAGATTGTCTTTGTGTCATATTTTTATAGTTATATTTTACCCCTCTTCGTCTCTTCCTACCATTCCTCCAACGACTGCCATCGCTGCTTTAATAGGTGGATGTGCTTCATAGTTTTCAAGGATAATATGATGAAAATCAACTTCATCGACATTTTTTAAACTTGGATCAATAGTGAGTTTTGGAAAAGGTTTTGGTTCTCTTGCAAGCTGTTCTTTCATCTGTTCTACATGAGTTTCATAGATATGAACATCTCCAAATGTATGCACAAAATCCCCTACTCCCACTCAAAGCAAATGTGCAAGAATATGAGTCAGAAGCGCATATGATGCAATATTAAAAGGAACCCCGAGAAATAAATCGGCACTTCTTTGGTAGAGTTGACAATTGAGTTTGCCTTCTTTAATAGAGAATTGAAATAATGCGTGACAGATTGGAAATTTGTTCGCTTCCTCTGGTTTCGCCATCGTATACATATATTCTGGATTCCGGGCAGTGACAATAGCATTTCTCGCGTCAGGATCTTCCGTGAGTTCGCGAAGGACAAAAGCTATCTGGTCAACGGTTCTATTTGGGTCCTTAGTTGGCCAACTCCTCCATGCTTCCCCATAAATATTTTTGAGATTTCCATGAGTTTTTGCAAACTCTTCATCATTCCCAATTTTTGCAATAAACTCTTCTTTTGTCATCACTGGAAGTTCCCCTTTTTTTGCTT
>CAYUZH010000003.1:1230-2175 GCA_964449635.1 uncultured Candidatus Peribacteria bacterium
CATCCCAAATATGAACATTATTTTTTACGAGAAAATCAATATTTTTTTGTCCAGTGAGAAACCAAAGAAGCTCGGTTATCACTCCTTTCCAGTATACTTTTTTGGTTGTAAGAAGTGGAAATCAAGCCGATAAATCATAACGGCATTGCGCTCCAAAAAGAGAATAGGACACATCACCATTGGCTCTATCAACATTTTTTATTCCTTCTTCGAGTATTTTTTTTGCGAGATTGAGATACTGGTATTCAGGATGGTTTTGATTCATAGGCGTATAAATTAGAAAATATTTCTAAAAGGAAGTATACAAAAAAAAAAAATTCTGTAAAAAGGACTTCTTTTTTCATGTGAAAAGATTGTGAATTGTTTATATTCTTCATCATCTCAGAGTAATTATCAAGTCAAAATTTATCTTGTCTATTGTAAATAAGTCCCTCTCTATATAATATAAAGAAGCGCTTAACTATTGTATCCTTAAATCAACATATTTTTATGTTCATAAAAAAAGTATTTATACTTCCAATAGTATTGGTTGGATTTTTTTCGTTTAATATCGTTTTCGCAGCTGGACCTTTTAGTCCAAATCAAACACTTGATCCAGATTGTGCTCCTGGAGATATAAATTGTATAGTCAATCTCTGAGGAATAAGTTCCGAAAGCGATCCTTTTTTCTCTAGTTCTCCCTCCTTTTGAATTTGAACAGGTTCTATAAATAACTGGAATAATGCTTTCTCCTGGTGAAATCACGCCACTCAAGGATATCTCACTGGAACTAAAATATCACAACTTAACTGACTTAGTAGCTCTTCTCAAATATTTGCTATTGGAACAAGTGGGACAGGATTTTCGATAACCTCAACAGGAAACACTCATACTTTCAATATTCCTTTTTCTACTGGATGAATCTCTGGACTTCTCAGCGGAGCTGATTGGACTCTTTTCAATAAT
>CAYUZH010000003.1:2185-4726 GCA_964449635.1 uncultured Candidatus Peribacteria bacterium
ACTGCTGGAGTTGGCATCGACATCTCAGGAAACACTATCTCTGCAAGTACTACTACTTGATGGCAGATTTGATGATCTGCTTGAGGATGACAAGTTCTTGGATCAAATGATTCAGCCCTTCCTTTTATGTCCAATGGAAATACGATGATGCAACTCGATAATTCAAACCTGAGTTTGAGTAACAATATGAGTTTTGTTGATAGAACATGAAGAAATGGGCTCTTTATCTGAAATAATAATACCTATGGTGATAGTGATAATGTCCTAGGGATTTGAGAAACACTCGATATCCGTATTGGTAATAAAAATATATTTACCCTCTGAAATCAGGTTGATCATATCGAAAACAATGCAAATTCCATTTTTGGAGGAGAAATTCTCTCAGGAGTTGCTTGAAATAATAATGTCTTTTCTTTTGGGAATAATAATAGTCTTTTTAATAATATTGACTCTATTTTCTTTTGATTTAAAAACAATTGGAGTAACGAATCAAATAAATTTATCATCGGAAGTAATGATAAACGTTTTTTTCAAGTTGATATAGATACTGGAGAAATGATTATTGCTGATAATGTTGGAAATGTTTGAGAAGCACTCGTTTCGCAATGACCAGGACAACATCCGACTTGGCAAAGTATATGAGCAAGTGGTGTCACCTGAGGAATTAATGGACTCACTCTTATAGGATCTGATCTGAGACTTTGATGAACACTTAATCAAAACACGGTTATCACTCATGCAGGCAGAACGCTCTTCTATGATCTCTCTTCTATCAATACTCAAAATGGTATTACTATGGGTGCCAATGTTCTCACTACTGGAACGATTCTTAACATTGACTCTTCTTATAATCTTCTGAACTCTACCAATGGGCTCCTCAGAGTTGCCAATACTTCAGCATCAAGTAGTTGAGTTCTCGCTCGTTTTCAAGCAAATTCTACACTTGATTCATGAGTTACTTTTCTCACAAATGGAAATGTCGGTATCGGAGACAGTTCTCCTTCTTCACTTTTTAGTGTTTGAAGCTGAGACCTCTTTCAAATAAATACTTCTGGGTTTGCTCTCGCTCAAGGAGGAACTGCTGGAACTCCAAGTTATACTTTTGTCGCTGACCCAGATACTGGTATGTATCGTCCAGCGAATAATTCTCTTCGTTTTGCTGCTGGTTGAAATACTGTTTGACGTATGGATACTGCTTGATGGATGCTCGGAGATGGAGGAACCGCTCCAGTATCGCTCGTTCATATAGGATGAGGTGCAAACGCTTCAACATTTCGTATGACAAATAACCTAAGTGGGAATACAGCGAGTGATTGATTTTTTATCAATTACACAGGAACAGGAGTTTCTCTTAATAATATGGAAAATGCTGAGATGAGCTTCTGGACAAATAATCTCGAAAGGATGAGAATACTTTCAAATGGGAATATTGCTATTTCACAAACAGGGGCTACAGAAAAACTCGAAGTAAATGGAGGAATAAAAATAGGCAATTCTGGGACTACTTGTAATGCCTGAGCAGCAGGTACGATTCGTTGGAACGGAACAAACTTCCAAGGATGTACCGGAACGGGATGGCTCAATTTTTAATTTTAATATTTTCAAAAAATGAAAAAAAAATATTTTCTTATTTTAACTTTAATATCTCTTTTATTTTGAGTGTCATATGTTATTGTGATGGCGGCCCCTCCAACAACACCATATGAACCAAACGAGACCCTTGATCCAAGCTGTGCACCAGGAGATACAAATTGTATCATTAATACATCAATTTTTTGAGCCAATGCTCATAATGGCCTCACCAAAACAGGATGATTTATCGGACTTGGTGGCACACTTAAAAATACTATTTTGAATCTATGATGATTTAATTTCTCAAGTTTATGAGGTGGAAATATAGACTTATCATCACAAGTAGGTAGTTGAATAACCGCACATTTACAAGCTTCTAATGATATACTTTGACTTTCTTCACTTTTTGGAGTCAGTGTTTCTGGGGCTGGATTTTTCTATGAACGTCCAACTTGAGAAGTAGGAACACTCTTTGCAGGAGATTCTTCTGCTTTAGGGGGAGATTCAAATCAAGCAGCTTTGATGATACAAAATTTTTCTACAAACAAAAGAATTTGAATAAATGCTATGTATAACAATGAAACTATTCAATTTATTCTTCAAAACCCATGAAATTGACTCAATAGAACTTTAAATATTTTCTCCGGTTGAATTCAACTCGATGCCTATACACTTCCTTGGACTGATGGAACAGCAAATCAGGTTCTTACAACAAATGGAGCTGGAGTAGTAAATTGGCAATCTGTCTGAGGGACAAGTACGTGAGCCTGGAATATTGATGGAAATAGTGGGACAAATACAGGTAATTTTATCGGAACTACCGATAATAACCCTCTTATCTTCAAGGTAAATGGCTTCGAAAATATGCGTATAGCTAATAATGGATTTATTTGAATAGGGATAGATAATCCCGTAGATGAACTTCACCTGTCAAAAATCATTTCTGGTGGCTATGATATACGAAGTGAT
>CAYUZH010000003.1:4736-28054 GCA_964449635.1 uncultured Candidatus Peribacteria bacterium
TATGGACAAAATGGAACTTTTACGATCAACAGAGCGAGTGGAACCTTTTCTGCTCCAACAACTCCTTGAAACGGAGCTTCTATTGGGAAAATACAATTTTGAACATGGGATGGTACTCAGATGTCTCCTGTAGCCTCAATTCAAACTTCTATAGATGCTGCTTCATGAATATGAGATACTCCTTCTAACCTGAGGTTTTTTACTACAGCTGATTGAACTGGTACACAACTAGAGAGGTTACGTATTGATAATGCAGGAAGATTTATGCTGGGAATTAGTTCAAATCCTGCTGCTTTTTTTCACTATGTTAATCAAAATGCTAGTAATGAAAATGCTGTTTTTGATAGATATGGAAATACTGCTGGTATACAGTTCCGTACAGCAAATGGAACTTTAGGAACTCCAAGTGTTGTTACAAATAATCAAAGACTTATGCGTCTCTCTGCAGCTGGATATAACGGAAGTGCTTTTTCTAATACTCGCTGAGAAATTGCCGTTGTTGCCTCTGAAAACTGGACAACTGGAGCGAATGGGACACGTATAACATTTTCGACAACCGCAACATGAACAAATATTCTTACGCAACGAATGCTTATCGATGATTCCTGAAGAGTATGAATCTGAACAAATTCTCCAACAACAACACTGACAGTAAATGGTATTATAAGCGTTGGCGTCGAAAGTATTTCTTGATGAAATATCACTCGTTCCTATGCATCACTAAGTCCTAGTACAAATTTCTCTACATTTAACCTCCCTTCTCCTATCGATAATCCTGGAGCTATTGTCTTTATAAGAAATATTCATAATACTAATACTGCTCGTATAACAACAAGTGCTGGACTAATATTTGATAATACTTCCACTACCTGAGTCACTCAGTATGATATGTCTTCAAGTGGTACATCGAAAACAGTGATTGCTATTAGTGATGGACAGAATTGGACTATAGCAAGATTCGCACCTTAAAACTTTTTCAGAAGAAAAAGACACGAACTAGTTCGTGTCTTTTTCTTTAAATCCTGCCCAATTATCTTTTGCATAACGTCAACCTTGATGATACATTTTCTCTGGAATACTCGAAATCGGAGAAAAAAGCAGTTGTGCAATTTCCATATGTGGATGCAAAACAATCGGTACTGAGTTCAGATTACAAAGTTCAAGAGTGATATTGAGATAATGCCCTGGATTGATAAGTCCTGCCGTATTGTGAACAATGAGACCAATACGAGCGAGTGAGCTTTTTCATGAGAGTTCAATAAGATATTTTTCACTTCAAAAATAATCAAGTGAAGTTCCCAAGATACTTACCCCTGGATGAAGGATAAATGTCTCATTTTCACCGAGAATAACTTCTTGATACTTTGGAAGGATTTTTTTTACTGGATCGATAAATGGAGTTGAATGCGTATCAAGGATAAGAAATTTATTCCCAAGAAGGATGTCGTAGCTTGCTGCTTGAAGGCGTTTTTCATCAAAATCAGAAAGTGTAATATCCTTGTCTAATACGGCTTGGCGAATATCTCTATCAGATAAATACATAATTTAGGAAATTAGAAATGTAAGAAATTTTGAAAATCTATATAAGTTGCTCGGAAACCCAGCTTTTATATTCATCATTTGCGTCTATCTCAAATTTGAGAATACACGGTATATCGTATGAGTGAAGTTCAAGGATTCGATCTTTCACTTTTTCCCAATATTCTTTTTTTGTTTTTAACAAAGAGACCACTTCTCCACTTCTCGCAATACTTCCATTCCACCAATATGAAGACTCTACTTCTGAGAGATTATAACAAGCAACGAGTTTTTCAGAAAGTAAAGTATCGGAAATTTTTATAGCCTCTTCTTTGTTAGGAAATGGTAGATATATCGCTATTAAAGACATAATGAAAGAAATTTAAGAATTGTAAGGTATCTTCGATTCCTTGTTTTAGTATAAAGAAATCAAAGTTGAATACAAGAGGAAAAGTCGTATTATCTCCTATGTTATTTTTAATTACCGATTGAATGAAATACCCGTTTGTTACTGAAATACTCAAGCGAATTTGTCCAAAAATAGGAGCGAGTCTTCTTGTAGAACCTGAATATTGATTTGCTGGACGTATCACCTTTAAAAATGGAAAACATCAATTTTTTCGAGGAGGTAGCCTCAATATAAATGGAATATGAGCGGTTGATATTATTAAAGATAAAGCCTACACAAAGTACTTTTTGACTCAATTTTGATATAAAACAGCTCCCTGGCAAACTTTTTTTAGTGAGGAACTTAATAAAAATATTATTATAAAAAGAACTATCGACGACGGTTATTTTTTCGCTCAAAGTCTTTGATTTCCTGTTATTTTAAAACCAAATTCAAGTAGTCAATGAGAACTCGTTACAAAAGTCCACAATAAACGTGAATACTATAGTACCGCAAAGAAAATACTGAAAAAATGAGTTCTTCTTGTCGAAAAATTCTGTGGATGATATAAGGACTATCGTATAGTTGTTTTGGATAATGAAATTATTTCTGTTTATGAACGTATTCCTTTATCTGTTGTCTGAGATGGTATATCAAGTATACAAGTACTCCTCAGTCTAAAACAAGAGTATTTTTACGCTATCTGAAGAAATGAGACGATTGAAATAAATGATTTTCGTCTTATACATAATTTAAAAAGAAAAGAGAAAAATCTCTCCTCTATTCCAAAAAAAGGAGAAAAAATTATGCTTCTTGATAACGCAAACCTTTCATCTTGATGAGACGCTATTGATTTCACAGATACAATAGACCCTTTTTTCTGAAACCTAAGTATACAAGCAACAAAAGATATGTGACTGAGACTTTGTTGAGTCGATATCCTGACTCAGGATATAACAAAATGGAATGAAGATTATATTATCCTTGAATTGAATGGCTCCCCTGGGCTCGATAATTATGCTTCTCTCTGAAAAGAACAACAGGAAAGAGTTGATAATTTATATGTAAAGATTCTTCAAGCATTAGAAAAAAGTGCGTAAAAAAAATTCTCTTAAATAAGAGAATTTTTTAATCAATAATAAAAGATTTCTCTGTTCCATAATATTCTCTCCAATTTTTGTTGTAAAAAGCAAACATTCTTTCGAGTCTCTCTTGAGAAAGTTCTTGAAATCAAAGTTGCTCAATAAATGAAAGTATCTCTTTTTTTGTTTCTTCTACTTTCTCTTTATCATCAATCACTTTTTCAAACTCAGCGAGGTATCCATATCAAGCATTTTTATCAATACAAACAACCATATCATTTGGAAGAGTGTATTCTTCCCTTTGACGAGACCATTTTGCTTGATACTCGAATCATGATTTTAAAAGAAGTTCATCCAGTCATTCGATTGGAAGGTTTCTAAACGTATATTCCCATTCAAGACGAGAAACCCCATTTGAACTGGTATCTCCCCCAAGAGAAAGTTTTATAACGAGAATTGAATTCCCAAGGGCAAAACGAGTACGAAAAGAAAATTTTCATTCGTGATTCATAATCGATTCAAGAGATTCAAATTTCGAAGCAGGAAGAATATGAGAAAAGTTTTCTAAGAAAAGAGGAAAGTTCCCACCAATAAAATAGTGATTGAGTTGGGAATTTTTTGATTTTAAACTCATATTTGGATATTTTGAGGCGAGGACAGATTTGAGACGTTGCATATTCTCAAGAGTCGTCAAAAGTACTTTTATTTCGATTTCATAGCTAAAACTCATGCGAAATTATTTATTATATAATAATGTGTGTACTATATCAGAGAAATTAATTTTTCAAAAAGAGATTTAATTATCGTTTTTATTTTTTAACTCAACTTCTTTTATTTTTTGTTTTAAAAATGGAAAAATCAGTGAAGACCAATATCAAACTTGTATCTCTCACGAATCAATGTATGCTTCAAGTTCATCTATAGTAAGATATTGTGCTGAAGAAATAACTTCACTATTTATTTGTTCGGATTCTCCAAGGGTCTCAACAAAATAAAAAAGTCCTACTTTTGATTTTTCTTGATCATTGGTTTCATCGTAGACAAAACCAAGAAACTCTATTGAAGCAATATGTGCAAAGTTTATCGAAAGGTATTTTTTCAATGTTTCAATAATCGTATCTCTCAATATATTCACCTGATTTCAGGTAAATTTTTTTACGTAAATTTTAATTCACAAAATCATTCTTGCAAAATAATTTTTTGGAATTTGTTCACTTATTTCTTCATATATAAGAACTTTTTTGAGAAGACTATTATATATCACTGCATAAGGAATAACTTCTTTATAGAGAGGATTTTTTTCTGCATGAACTTGTTCCATAAAATCACATCCCTCTAAAATACATTTTTCACTATTTTTCTCTGATACAGGAAGAAACCCTCTTCATCATCATTGTATATCAGAAAGAAGACGAGTTTTAATCACCATGATATCTTCAGATGGAACGTTTGTATGAACCATAATACTTCTAAGAAGTTAAAATTTTTTTCGCAAATTCTCTAATAAGAGGGACTTTCTCATTGTCTTGAATAAGCTTATAGATTCATTTGAGTGTTTCATATCCTTCCGCACGCTTTTTCTCTGAGATGAGAATATCAAGTGCTTCTTGTGGAGATTTTCCAGAGCCTATCATTTTTCATAGATATCTATTTCTTGAGTCTCAAAAACAAGTTGCAATCAAGTCTCCTCCAACCGCAAAGTCAGAAAAATCATATCCATCATTTCCTCAAAGAAGGTGAATAATACTATCAACTTCTTTATATATTTTACAAAAATAATACCCAAGGGTAGAGGCGCTATAGCCAAGTCATTCATAGTACCCTATCATCAGTGCGATAACATTTTTGAGAGATGCATAGAGTTCTATATTCTGTATATTTCCAATACTCACTTCAACTTCGAGGTTCGTTCCTTTAAAGATACGCTTCAGTTTCTCGCCCGCTTCTTTATGAGTGACTCCTATTTGAGCTCAAAGAGGCTTTCATTCAACGACCTCTCGAGCAATCATTCCTCCTGAGAGAATCGCATATTCAAAGTCATGTCAACTAAATATATCAGTCGTATCTTCTGCAATTGTTTTTAAAGTAGTGTTATTGATTCCTTTTGAAAGATTCAAAATAATAACTCATGGTTTTAAAAACTTCTTTATACTTGGGAGAAATGAAAGGATGAATTGGCTTGGAATAGCTATGATAATAATATCTATACGAGGAAGAATTGATTCATAATCATCAGTAAAGATAATCTTATTACTTACTTCTACTCACTCAAAAAAGTAAGGATGTTTATTATGTTCTCGTAAGTAACCAAGTGAAGTTGCATCCTTTTCGTATGCATAAAAAGCCGAGATAGCTGGGGAATCCCCTATTAATTTTAGCATTGCAAAACCAAAAGCTCCCACTCAAAACAGACAAACAATCATTTTTTCAAATCTTAGACAGTAAACTTCAAAGAAAAGTTTATTTTTTTCCCTTTGTTTGTAAAATAAAAATGTTCTGGAGTTTTGTTTAATTTTAGATATTGTTATGTCTTTTTTCTTGTCTCTTTTTCTTGTTTTTGTAAGTATTTTTTCATTTTTCTCAAACTATGGAAGTCCCTCTATAGAAAGAGTGAAAGAAGAGATTTTTAGTGTCCCTCAAAATACCGTCTATGCTTCTGCATCAACAGAACTCGTTTTTGCTCCTATAAATACAGACTGTACAAAACTAAAATGCATTGCTCTTACCTTTGATGATGGACCAAGTAAACATACAAAAGAGATACTTGAAGCTCTAAAAACAGAAAACGTAAAAGCTACTTTTTTTGTTCTTTGAAGTCATATAGATAAAAACAAAGATGTACTAAAAAAAATTTCCGAGGAGTGACATCAGATTGGAAATCATACGTGGAATCATCTCGAACTCACCAAACTTTCAAAAGAAGAGAGGCAAAAAGAAATTGAAAGTACTTCAAAAAAAATAGAAGAGATTACTTGAATACGTCCAACGGTATTTCGACCGCCCTACTGAGCTCTGAGCGAAGAGGTAGAAAAAGAAGTCTCTCTTCCTATTATTCTTTGGAACAAAGATAGTCTTGATTGGAAAAGAAAGAAAATAAGTACTGTTGTAAAAAATGCCACTGACAAGGCAAAATCTGGGGATATTATCCTTATGCATGATACCTATTTGGTGAGTACAAACTCTGTACAGACTATTATAAAAAAACTCAAAAGTTCATGATTTACTCTCGTTACCATCAATGATTTATTTTGAACTGGATGACTTGAAAAATGAAAAGTCTATACGAGGAAAAAATACTAATACTCCCCCAAAACTTTTACAAAACTCGTAAAAAATCGAAGCTCTTCAAGAGCTTTTTTTACTGACTCATCTCATGAACTTCACTCAAAGTCTATCCAAAAAAAGTACGAAAATTGTCCTCCAAAACTTGGAATACTTTCAATCTTGGTGAGATTCACTCCATTGGTAGCAAACGCTCCGAGACATTTATAAAGACTTGAAGGGATATTTTTTGCTTCGAAAAGTATCGTTACTTTACTACTTTTAGGAACGAAATGTATACCACTCTCTTTTGGTACAATGATAAAAAAACGAGTTGTATTGCCTGTCTGATCTTGGATAGAATTATCGAGCGTTTGAAGCCTATATATCTCTCCAGCGAGTTTTGAGGCAATCGCTCAAACTCAAGTTTCCCTATTTTCACTAATATATTTTGCAGCTCCTGCTGTATCATAAAAAGTAGATGGGACTATATTTTTCTCAGAGAGATACTTATGACACTGACTGAGTGCTTGTGGATGAGAATAAACTTTTTTTATGTGAGAAATATCTGATTCCAGAGATAAAAGCATATGATGTACTTCCAGATGGTATTCTCCGATAATTTTACAATCGAATTTAAGAAAATTATAAAGATTATTGTGAATATTTCCTGCGTATGAATTTTCTATGGGAATCACTCCAATATTACCCTCTACTACTTTTTCCCGAACACTATCAAAATCAGAAAGTCACACAATACTTCATGTACTTCCAGAAAGATTTTTTTGTATTTCGATGGAAGCCATATGACTATAGGCTCCTGGTTCTCACTGATAGTAAATATTCATTAAAAGTATATCAAAAATATAAAACAAGAGCCTTTATTTGTTATTTGTTATTTGGTATTTTTCCTTGTATACCTCATAAATAAATACAAATATTGCATTCCAAAGTCTTTTTAGTCTTTTTACTTTTTGTGGACCAAAGAGAAGTCTATACAACCACTCTACTCAGAGGTTTCTCCACATTACTGGAGCTCTTTTTTGAAGTCATGTGAGAGAATCAAATGACGACCCGACTCAAAGTCAAAGCGAGATATCTGGACAGTATTCCATAATTTCACAGATATTTTCTTCTTGAGATTTCATTCAGAGTGTTGAAAACAAAAATTTACCACCTGAAGCTTTTATCTGTGACAATATTTTTTCTTTCTCTTGAGGATTCCAAATGAAAAAATAGACCTGAAGATTTGAATAGTTTTTTTTCATACTCTCAAGAAAACTTTTTTGGGCAAAAATTTTCTTCTCATCAAACGGATTATAGAGATCTGAAACTATGATAGAAATATTTTTCTCTTCAGCAAATAAGAGAAGCTCTTTTGTCAGATCACTTCCACAAATTCTTTCTCCATATTTTTCATAAAGATATTTTCTACGAAAAAAAAGATTAAAAAAATAGTATGGAAGAAGAAAAATATTGATGAGAATTGGGAGTCTAGAATCAAGAATTTGATACCCTATATAGAGCCCAATACCATCCGAAGTAAGGAATGTTGCCTTTCAAAGTATACCCTGAAATTCTTTATCAGATTTTGCTTTGAGAAGTATCTCAGGATTTGGAGTAAATACCTTATTTTTAGTTTCTAAACGAGTAATAGATTCAAATAGGTCTTGTTTTTTTAGTCGAGGAATTGAAATTCAAAAAATGTCCATATTCTTTTTTTTACTTGTTTCAAATTGTTTGATAGAATTATAGAAATTAATACCTAAAAGCAAATTTATGACTCTTTTCGATACTGTTACTCTTCATGAACTCCACAAAAAACTTGAAGGAATGCAGCAAATGTGAGTTCGTCATATGGATTCTCTTCTCCCTGTTGTTGAGTGATGCAGTTTTCAAGTAAGTCAAATTTTGTCGAGAATGTAGTGCAGAAGTACTAAGAAGATAAAAGTTGGTAAAACTACCAACTTTTATTGTATGATGTTCAAAAATTTTTGTCTATAGACTATCCTTTCCTTCTGTAAGCTTCATCAAAATACATCTTGTTCGTTTGAGGTAAAAAGTGTCATCCAAAAAAGAGCAGAATCTTGCTGAAATTGACCTTTTTCATCATAAAATAGAGAAGACCAGTATGAATCAGATTTTAAAAGAGAAGAATATATATTTTCGGAAAAAAAAAGAGCTATATATTCTTTGAATGTATAAAATATCCTTTCTTCTTTTCCTTTCATAAAAAGAAATTGCTTTCATCATATGTAATAGGCTATTACTGAAAATCACGGGAGCAGAGGAATTTCATATTCGTCATAATTATCTCAAAGAAGGAGAAAGCCTATATCATTTTCTTTACTTTCATATGAAGAAATGATTTTTAATCACTTTATAAATATTTCGTTATATCCATTCTGGGCTAATGCGTTTAATCACATACTATATTCGGTTATATTGAATTTTTATTATTATAATAATTCAATATATGTCAATTTGCTTTTTTAAATTTTTCATTACAATTCGCAAGTTTTAATACCTACTACTTATGAATCTTTCAGATAAAAAAATCGCTATCGTCTGTGACTGGATTAGTGATTGGTGAGGAGCCGAACTTGTTCTTTCACACCTTCTTGAGATGTTTCCTCAGGCTGATATCTTCACTTCTGTTTTTTGGCAACAAGAAAACCAAATCTTTCAAGGAAAAAATATCACGACAAGTTTTATCCAAAACCTGCCTCTTTTTGGAAAATCACATAAGCTTGCTCTTCTTCTTCGTCCACTTGCTTTTGAAAGTTTTGATCTCAAAGACTACGATATTGTGATATCAAGTTCCAGTGCGGAAAGTAAAGGAGTTATCACAAAACCAACGACGCTCCATATCTGTTACTGTCATACTCCGGTTCGCTACTTTTGGAGCCACTATCATGAATATCTAAAAATGATGGAGTTTTGAATGTTTAACTTTATAGCACGATTTATTGCTCCAAAAATTATTCACAAATTGAGGTTATGGGATTTTATCGCTTCAAAAAGACCTGATTTTTATATCGCTAATAGTCAGAATGTAGCAAAAAGAATTACAAAATATTATAGAAGAGAATCAGAGGTTATTTATCCATGAATACAAATCACAGATTATAAAGTAGAATACGAAAAAAAAGACTACTATATTGCTGTTGGACGTTGTATCCCTTATAAAAAATTTGACCTTCTCGTCGATACGTTTAATAAAAATGGAAAAGAACTTGTTCTCGTGACCAATACTGAAAATACTCTTTTTAAAAACCTTCAAAAAAAATCGAAAGAGAATATTCTTTGGAAGACCTGAGTAAAAAAGGAAGAACTTAATAAACTCTATGGAGAAGCAAAATGTTTTCTTTTTCCACCAGAAGAAGATTTTGGACTGACTCCTATCGAAGCTATGGCTTGTGGAACTCCTGTTATTGCTTACAGAAAATGAGGAGCTCTTGAAACGGTAGTTGAGTGAGAAACAGGACTTTTCTTTGATAACCAAACATTTACAAGTCTCCAAAAAACGATTGAAGAATTTGAAGAAATGAGTTTTGATCCGGTAGCTATCAGAAACCATGCAAAAACTTTTGATGTGAGAAATTTTAAGGAAAAAATAGTAGAATTCATAGAAGAAAAATATAAGAAAATAAATAAATAATCCCGCTAAAAGCTGGGATTATTTATTTTCACGACTAAGAATTCAGAGTCAATAAAAATCTTTTTCTACCATTCAGAATTTAATCTCTTGATAATTATCGTGAAACAAAATTACTTCCCTTCTCGTTTCATCTAGTTTCTGCTCTTTTCTTGTTCTCTCACTGGCAGTAATCCAATAATACGTAAAAAACGCTGGGTGAAAAACTGATCATCCTCTTTCCGATGGAAAGTCATGTACCCCAAATACCACAGTAAAGAAGTCTAAGAAATTTATAAATACCTCCTCTTGTCATATCTTTTCCTGAGGAAAATTATCTAAAAGTAGCTTTATATCAGGTCATTTCACAAGACCAAATCAATCTGAGTGAGATATACTCATAATTTGGTCATATTGAAATATACAATTCTCCACCTGTTTTTTTATCTCTAAATCAAGTTCCTTTTCACCTAACTTATCGCCTTCATCCCAACAAGATGTTTTATATCGGAGGAGATCTTGTATTTCTACATCTCTTTTTCACTTCCCTGTTTCCACTCTTTCCAAGATTCGTCTTCTAAATTCTACATTTTGAATATGAAGATATTCATCACTTAACTCAAGGGTTCAGTTGTTTTGTAATGCCTGAAACCATTCTTTATTTCATTGCTTTCTTTGAAACCAATTACTTATATCTCTACACCATAGAGTTGCTTGCATATTTATATATAATTATATAGTAAATCTCTCTCGAAACTTCTCCATTTCCCTCTCCACTACCTCACTCGGAATAAATGCATTTTCAAATCCAAGATCTCCATGTTTATCATCTGGTTTCCCTATCCTGTGACAATCACTTCCAAAAGTGAGTTGCAAATTATCTCCGTACTGTGTCTTGAGACCAAGAATGGCATCAACCCATTTTTTCGTGGCTCTTGTATTTATCTCAACCGCATTGACTCAAAGTTCTCTATAGTGAGGAAATTTCTCGAGAAATCAGTGAATTCACTCCCTGCTGAAACTAAAGTTTGGATGAGCGATAGAGAGAATCGCTCCTTCTTTTTTTGCCTCTTGCCCAAGAATCTCTACTTCTGGTTCATAATCGTCTATCTCAACAGCATAGGTAGTATACAAATCTCACTTTCTTTTGAGACATCTATTATAAAATTCTTGATGTGGTTTCCTGATGGGATAACAATCTATGCTTCTCAAAAAATCCCTATTCTCAGGTTTTGAAGCGACATAACGGGCTATATCATATTTTGAGAGACCAGCACGTTGTCTTCAGGTAGCAAGCAGTTCTTGATAAAAAACTGCTGTATCAATATACAATCCTAATTCCTGAAGTTTTTGAAGTTGAAGTTCAATCAATCTCTCTTTTTCGCTTCTCGTATGGGCAAGAAGTCCTCGAATACGCTCTGAAGTTTGTTTTGAATAGTAGGTAAGATGAAGGCTTTTATTATCGTCATAACGATTACTCGCTGATATCTCAACTGATGGAGTTGTTTGGATTCAAAGACCACGAATTTCATTTATAAGAGAATCACTTGGATGATCATGATCTGTGATACAAAGAAGTTCTAGATTCCTTTTTTGAGCTTCCTGTATAAGCTCCCATGGAGTACTAACTCCATCTGAAATAGTCGTGTGACAATGCATATCAAAGTTTTTCATAAAGAAGAAGTTAAAAAGTAAAACATTAGTACTATATATCTATTGAAAAAATTCTTTGAAAAATCTCTTATAAGTGTAAAATATATTTTTTCTATTTTTTCTTTTTCCTTTTTAAATATATCCTCTATACTGTATTAAATTTTGTAATTTAAATTTACAATTTATGAAGGAACTCAAAATTCTCCAAAAAATAGGACTCTCAGAAAATGAAGCAAGCATCTATCTTTGCCTGATAAAAAATGGATATCTTTCTATCTCACAAGTATCAGAACTCACAAAAATACATCGTCCTTGAATCTACAAAACACTTCCCCACCTCATAGATCTTGGACTTATTAGTGAAGTGATACAATGAAAAAGGAGACTCTACGCTGGAGAATCTCCTGATAATCTTGAAAATATTTTTGAGAAGACGAGAAGTGATTTTACAAACGCTCTTTTTTCTCTTCGAAACGAATATAAAAAAGAGAAACAAAAACCAATTCTTAAATCAATTGAAGGTGAAAATTTCAATAAATTTATTTTCGAAGATGTTGTAAATACTCTCGATTTTTGAGAGACCTATATGCGATATAGCGCTCGTACAACAGATCAATGAACAGAGAAATATGATATTTATAGAAAAATTAGAGATACGAAAGAGATTCAACGACTTATCATAACAAGCGAAGATAACGCAAAGAAAAAACCAAAACGCCTGAATCACGAAGTTCTCACTATACCCAGTAATTATGACCTTTTTGATGATAATATCTCAAAAGTCATTTACAAAGATAAAGTAGCTATTATTGATTATAATACGAAAACTTCTTTTATTATTGAAGATGAAAAATTTGCAAAATTTGAAGCAAAAATCTTTAAGCTTTTGTTTAAATTTTTAAGAGGAAAAAAAAGTTAATTTCAAATGTATTTTTTGAGAAGAAGTGTTTTTAAAATCGATTTTGAATCATCAAAACACGAAAAATTTTTAAAGTACTGTATTTGTAGATCAAACATATTTCCTCATATATTTGATTGTATCGATGAAGTAGGCAAAGAGAGAATAGTATCCGAAAAGTGCGGTGATTTATTTTGAAAGTCAAAAGGAGCTAGATTTATACTTCCTATTTCAATTCATGCGATATCAAACTCTTTTTTCTTTCTTTCAAAAAAATCATAAATAAAAATATTTCCTCATGATTTATATATTCCTGTTGGATATTGTAATCCAGATTTAAGAACTCTCAGACGGTTATCACTCGCCGTAAGTATTTTATTATCTCCTTTTGTAAAAAACGGATAGTAGTTTTGCCAAACAATATCTCCAGTAGCGTTTAGCAGAGAGAGCTTTGCTGCATAACTTTTATTTTCACTAAAGTTTCCAATGATATTTTGAAGATTTATTCAGTAGGTTGTTCCATAATTAAAAGAGAGTGTATTATTTCAATACAATTTCTGAATACTTCCTGTTGAAGCCGAAGAGCAAGTAATGACTTCTTTTTTTGGAATCATTCATTCAAGATATTTACGAGTACTTGGAGTACATCAAGGGAGAGAAATATTGAGAGAAGATGTCTCTGTTTGAGAAAAATTAGAGATATAATAATCAAATATATCTGTTGATCCTGTTTGATAGTCCTCTGTAAGAGTGATACCACTAAAAGCTGGCGTCGCTGATATATTTCCTCATGTTGTTAAAAACTCTACCCTTATTTGAGTAACTCAGGTAAGTGTTCACGGAGAAAAAGATATATCAAGATTTGGGATACTTGATCCAGAGAAACTTGTATATTCAAGAATCTCTCCTTTTCAACTATTGACAATAAAAAGAGATTTTCTTACATCATCATACAAGAGTCCTGTTGGTTCTTTTAAACCATCTTGACTCGTGAGGAATTCTTCTATTTTATTTGAATATTCATCCCATTTCAAAATCCTATTATTTTTTGTATCAGCGATAAAAAGACTATTTTCTCACCAAGTAAGTCAAGTAGGATTATTGAGAAATGAAGAAAGTGGATTTCAAGAAGCGGCAACTGTTCCTCAAAAACTCGATTCTCAAATAATTTTTACTCATGGATTTCAAAGAAAATTTGTATCAAACTTATAAATACTATTTCACAATGTATCGGATATATAAAGAGTACTGCCTGTTAAAGCTGCTGTCGTCGGAGCCAAGTAACTTCCAGTAAGAATTACTCCTCCATAGAGAATCTTGTTTTCGTATGGATATATTTGAATACCATTCGCATCAAACGACTTAAGAGAACTCATATCTGAGCCTTCTCACTCGTATGGGAAAATCTGAGAGATTATTGCATGGGAAGTATTTGGATACAAAGACCCACTTTGACAATAAAAAAACGGCATCTCTTTTTGAGAAACAAGAATCCAAGGAGCGTTTCAGAAGCTTTGTTGTGTATGAAAAAGAACTCCTCCAGAGAATGAAAAAATATAAGAAAGGTCTATTGAATTGGTATATTCTGTTATATTTTTTAAAAATACCATCTCTGATCCTTGTCCATCCAGCATCTTTTTTTGTGAGAAAAGATGCTGGAGTCCTCATGAAACAAATACGCTCACTGATACCATCAAGAGAAGCGATATCGTCACTCATACAATCATTTCCACCAACGTAAATCAAAAACGGGAATATTTCATAAAATTTTTTGATAATTATATACAAAAAATGAAAAAGAAGAAATAGAGGAAATTATTTTTATAATCTCTCTAAATAGAGAATGAATTCTCTTTCTTGTCAAACGAAAATACTGTCGAATTTAGAAACATTATGTTAATATGGAAGCAAAGTATATTATTAAAAATAATCTATGTCTGAACAAAATAATCCTCTTGATCCGCTCGCACCAAAACAAGAGGAAAAATGAGAAACAACTCCTTCTCTGATTTCTTCTCCAGATAATCTCGCTCCAGATACAAAAGAAAGTACTCCTGTGAGTATGATTGACTCTCTCATCTCGAGCCCTACTCCAGAAGAACCTCAGAAAAAAGAAGAGGTAACAAAGGAGATTCAATCAATGACTGATCTTATCGAAATTCTCATAAAAAATGAGTACGATTATGTAAAAATTGAACCAACAACTGAAAAAGTTCCTGTTTCTTTTGTAAAATGAGAAAAAGCTATTCAAGAATTAGAAATAAAGTTTCCTGTTTACAATACAATTATTCATAGTGTAAAAACAGCTACTGGACTTGATATAAGTACTCTTGAAAAAGTCCAAGAATGAAAATGAAGTTATAAATTTGAACAGAAAAATATAGAAATAATCTCAAAAATTGCCCCTTCTTCAAATGGTGAAAAGCTTTGGTTTAAGGCAAAACAAGTTCTTGTCTCAGAGACAAAAGAGAAGAAAAAAATTCCTCTTGGTCAGATACTTTGATTCTTATGAGGAATCGCTTTTGTCGCACTCGTTCTTTGAGGAGCCTTCATTACTTTTGTTGTACTCAACGCAAAAACAGTTGATGATGTAAAATTTTTCTATTCACTTTGAATTAGTCTTAATGATATCAATACTTTTATCACGAAAGTAGTTACCATTATTTTTTCTACCCTCCTTTTTCTTGAAACGATTCTCTTAAGTATTTGACTCTTTAAATTTTGGCTCACAAAAAAAGAATTAAAAAGAAAAAAGACTCTTTTTTGAATTCTTTCTCTTTTTCTCCTCATTACAACTTTTTCAACTGGTACGGCTTGGATGTTTATTGATAAAAAAATTAAATCACTCCCAAACTGGCAAGAAGTTGCGTATGGAAATGTAAAAATCCTTGATAATGATAAACTTGTCAGTGGAAAATTTGATACCGGTGGTGCGATTATATCAGATACAACAAAAATTATCTGACCAGTTACCATAAAATATGACCTTTCTCTTTTTGCAAAAAGAGAGGAACAAAAATGATATACGATAAAAAAATATATTTGGAACTTTTGAGACAACCAAATAGTTGAAGAACTCAATCCAACTATCATAAAAAAATTTGATAAAAAGTGAACCTATAACGTAACACTCAGTGTCGTTGAAAAAGATCTTACAGGAAAAGAAATAGAGAAAAAAGTCGATGATATAAAAGAAATTAGCATCATAAATGTTGTGAAAGTCGAACAAAAGAAACTTCCAAATGGTTGAATTCAAGCATCTTTTGATGCCTCAAGCCTCAAAGATTTAGGTAAAATCGAATGGTATTTTGAAGATAACCTCAATGAACCTATCGGAAAGTGAGAAAAATTTATTCCTGGAAAAATATTTTTTGAAGAGACGCTTGTCTGAATGAGGATCGTAAAAGATGGAGAAAAAAGTGATACCTTTGATAAAGTATTTGTTATCGCTGGAAACGAGTGAAGTTCTATTAGTTGAGAAATATCAGCCGAACAATCTCTTGAAAATGAGCTCTCTTATACCTTTCGTGTAAAAAATATTAAAAATGATTTTCAAGATGGATTTGTAGAAGAATTTAAGTGGATTATTGGAGATAAAGAATATACGAGAAAATGAGACCCGATAAAACTTGAAGAATCTTCTCTCATAAAACATGAGTTTAGTGGATACGGAAAACAAGATGTAAAGGTTATATTAAAAGATGCAGAATGAAACCAAAAAGAACTCACTCTTCAAGTAAATATCACAAAAATTTTGAAACTTAAAAATGCTATCAGTATATCAAATAGTTCTACCAACGCTCCCGTAGAAAATATCCGATATGATACAAAAGCTCATGAATACTTTATTAGTGATTTATGAAGTCCTACCAAACTTCGACTTGATGCCCGTGAAGTCAGAGCTGATAATTTTATATATTCTCTCACAGATAGTGCTATCACATGGGATTTAGATGGAGACGATAATAAAGATGCCACTGGAAAGATTGCTGAATTTGAGATTAATACTCCTGGAAATTATGTTGTTACGGTAAATTATAGTTTTCAACATAGAAAAATTGCCGATGAAGTTATCAATATAAAAGAAAAAATTTATATCGAAGCGGTGAAAAAAGAAGCTATTCTCGACTTAAAAATAGAGAAACCTTCTGACTATGTTCCAGTGATTGTACGATTTGATGCGTCACGAAGTGAGATAAAGGATGATAATATTATAAAATTTATTTATGATTATGGTGACGGGACTCCTCCAGAAGAACGTGATGCTATCAATCCTGGAAGACAGTACCTCAAACCAGGAGATTATACTGTAAAACTAAAGGTCGTTACTGAAAAAGGAAAAGAGTATTCAACGAGTAAGAAATTGATTCTAAAATCTCAACCAGAAATCGCAGAAATTGGCATGAGTATGAAGGATGCTCCAGTCTGACAAGGAATCGATTTTACCTCTGATGGATCAAGTGGGCAAATGATATCATTTTTTTGGAACTTTGGTGATGGAAACACTTCTACTGATCCAAATCCAACTCATGCTTACAAAACTCCAGGGAAATATGAAGTGACTCTCAGAGTTGGATATACAAACAACAACTTTTTAGAGGATAAAGTAGAGGTTACTATAACTGATTAAAATATGACTTTCTCCCAATGAATCAATACTTCAGAACCTCTTACAGATATCGATAAATTTATCAACGATATAGATACTAAAATAGCTTCGATACGAAGTATACTTTCGTCTGATGTTTCAAATATTTCTCATAAAGAGATGGTTATAGAACAATACAAAACTTGTGTTTGATTTCTTTCGGATTTTTTCTCTTTTACGAGAAATCACTATTGGGAAGAAGATGGAATTTGAAGTTGTGGCATATCCGAGTATCATAGTGAATCAGAAATTGATGGTCCTTTTATGGGTGAGATACTAAAATTACGCGCTCAAAAAAGACCAAAAAGATGGAATACACACCCAGCTTGCAGTTTCCATAGAGAAAAAGTATGATGTATCCTTTGATGACTAAAATCCCCTCTTTGCGTTACTCATGTAGACTCTGATGTTCCTGATACATATGATGAAAATAAATTTAGAGAATTTTTGTACACTATACAACTTGCATGATGAACCCCCAAAAATTGATATAAGGACACGAACCCTCAAAAAAATTGGCTTCTTGTAATTGAATTTCTCGAAGAAGTTAAAAAAAATACTCTTGCTTTAAAATCTCTCTAAAATATGACATTTCTTTCCATTCTATTTTTCATACTCCTCGTTTGGTTTGCGTATACTGGACTTTCTCTGGCACCATGGGTACCAACGAATACAAAAGACCTCACACGAATTCATTCTCTTTCGAATCTTTCAGCCTGAAAAAGGTTTCTTGAAATCGGTTGTTGAGATGCAAAAGTGTGTCATTTTATAGCAAAAATGAACCCAGATGTACAAGTTGTTTGAGTTGAGATTAACCCTCTTCTTTTTATTATTGCCAAAATAAGAACCTTTCTTTCTCCGCAAAAAAACCTCACTCTTTCATTCAAGAGTCTTTATAGTCTTGATTTTTCTTCATTTGATATTATTTATGTTTTTTGAATGCCAAAATCTATGGCTAGAAGTTTAAAAAAGAAGTTTGAACAAGAACTTAAAAATGATGCTCGTATTCTCTCATACGCTTTTTCACTTGAGTGATGGAAAGGAAATTTTCTCAAAGATAAACCTGACTGAAAACTCTCTATTTATGTATACTCAAAGTAAAGTACATTATAATAATATTTCGTTTTACCATAAGAAATAAAGTTTCAGAAAAGTACACAATCATTTTATTGACTTGAATCAACGAGAATTATAATAATATATATTTAATAAAATTTCTATGAAAAAAATACTCTCTCTTACCTTCTTAATTATAAGTGTTGCTCTCCTTAGTTCTTGCGGACAAAAAAATACCCCCATCAAAAACGAAGAAGATATAAAAGCTCAAAAACAAAAAGAAGAACTTATTTTAAGAAACATATCTCCAACAACACCTGCTGGAGAATGATGTAATTGGGAAAAAATATACTGAGAAAATGTTGAGATTTGGTGAAAAAACTGCGTTCATCTCGCTCGAAAATCAAAGATTATATTTGATGGAGAAAAACATAGCTTTATCCAAAAAATAAGTGATGGGGGAAGTTCATGGAAAAATGGTCCGAAGGTAGCCCAAGTGTTTACTGTTTCTTCAGGAAAAAAAGAGGATGTCATTCGTCTTATTGATAAAGAAGCACTTATTCCTTTTGATAATTGATGTGGACTTGAACTTGATGAGAAAAATTCAAGTGAAAAGAAAAAAAGATATATTCTTGCTCCTCAAAAAAAGGAAGTGAAAGATAAATATCAAAAAGATACAAAAACTGGACTCAACACATTTCCTTGCGGTCTCATGGGGATAAACCCAATTGAAAAGAAATTTTTTGAAACGAGCACCGAAAATACGAATAAATTTGTATATGTTAGTATTCCCCTCCAAGAACCAAGTATTGATCCAAACACTATTTATATAAAATAAAAACCTCAATTACGAGGTTTTTATTTTATTAGAATTCCCAACTTCCTTTCATCGAACTTGATTGAGCATAATTTGTCACGGTCGATTCAAAAAAGTTTCCTTTTTCTGAGTTATTGTCTTGAAGCGCTTCGAGATGCTTAAACGGATTACTCAACACTTCTGGATACAAAGGTTTAAGTCCAAGCATATCAAGACGTTTATTTGCAAGCCATTTGGTATAATTCTCAACATTATCTGGAGTCATTCCAATAATTTTATTTCCAAGGATATGTTGACTCCATTTTACTTCTTGTTCTACTGCTGTTTTCATCATATCATAAAGCATTTCTTCATCATATACACTCGGAAATTCTCTTTTTACTTCTTTGAGAATATTTGCAAATATCGTTACATGAGTGAGTTCATCACGACGAATATAACTGATCATACGGTCTGTCGCTACCATTTTTGACTGACTCGCAAGGGTATCAAAAAATGCAAATCCATTATAAAAGTAAATACTTTCAAGGAGAAAATTTGCTACAAATCAACGAAAAAGATTTTTATCCGATGGATCATCAATAAAATCCTGATAGATTCCTCCGATAAATTTATTTCTCTCAAGGAGATGTTTATCTGTTCTCCAGAAATAATAAATATCATCTCTATCCTTTGAATCAACGACTGTTTCAAGAATCGTTGCATAACTCTGAGAATGAATAGCCTCTTGGTAGGCTTGGATAGAAAGAAGGAGTTGTACTTCCGGTGCTGTTACAAATTCAGCAAAATTTGGAAGATTTGCGGTTTGAATACTATCTAGAAATATGAGAAATGAAAGAATCCCTTTATACGCTCTTTGTTCTTCAGAAGAAAGGGTTTTGAATTGTACGGCATCATCTCAGAGTCACTTTACTTTCTCTGGAATCCAAAAATTTCCAATCATCACTTGATACATCGATTTTGCCCACATATATTTTGTGGCATTGAGATTAAAAAGCCCTGTTGTATTCCCTTTTATGATAGTTCTCTCCGATGGAGTATCATCTCCGTTTGGGTTAAAAATAGGGTTTGCGGAAAGTTTCTTTTTCACGTCTCACATATCAAAAAAAGTTTAAAAAATAATCTATATGTAGATATATAGAAAAACTCCGAGTACTATATATAGATTTCTAAATTTTTGAAGAGAATTATTCCTCTTTCGATTGACAATCTTTTAATCTCAAATTAATAGAATTAATCTCCGCGAATGAAAGCAAAGAAGTCATCTTTATTTGAGAAGTTATGGTACACTGATGCATAACGAATATAAGCAACCTCATCGAGTCTCTTGAGAGATTCAAGAATATCTTTTCCGATTCTTTTACTTGAAATGGTTTGTTTATTTGATGCCCATGCATTCTCTAAATCAATAACAAGTTGTTCTATCCTATCTAAGTCTATATCTCGTTTATTACACGCTTTTAGAAGAGAATTTTCGACTTTGTATCTATTATATAATTCCTTTTTACCACCACTTTTAAGGACGAAAAACTTTGGAAATTCTATCCTCTCAAACGTAGTAAATTTATGCAAACAATTTTCGCACTCTCTTTTTCTTTTTACGAGTTTTCCTCATTCAACAACACGACTATCAAGGACTCTTGTGTTTTCATTTTTACATTTTGGACAGAACATATATGTTTCTCTAATAAAGCTAAAATTCTTTTGATTCTAGAGTATGGACAAAAGGCATATCGTCAAGAAAGAATTCTTTATTTTATTGGAATATACCCCGCCACACAATATGCATATATCTGATTCATAAAATCATATACATAGATCGTTTTAAATACTTCATCATATACAAATCTTGAGACAATTCTCTCTGGGTGTTGGATTTTAAAAATAACACGTTTTGAGTGGAAATCATAAAAGTATACTCATCCATCGTTTGAACCAAAAACGACAATACTTTCTTCAATAAAAATAGGTTCTACGAAATTTCTCCCAAATGTTTCTATACATTTTATAAGTTCTCCAGAGGTATCTATATGATAAAATTTTTGATCGAGTCCTGAAAAAAATATATTATTTTTTACAACGAGAGGTGTTGAATACACAAAGTTTGCTGTTGGTACTTCAAAAATTATCTCTCCTGTTTTCGTATTCATCGCATAAAATGACTTTGTGTGAGATCAAAAATAAACAACTTCACCACTATCGGCATAATCAAATCCTCCTCTTACCGCTTCAACGAGTTTTTGAGAACATACTATTTCCCCCGATAATGCATCGACGATAATAATATCCCCATCGTTCGTTCCGACAGTTACCGTATTTTTTACTTTATTATATCGTGGAGAAGAATGAATAAAATCATTTGTAAATAGTTGCCACACTTTTGTTCATGTTTGACTATCAAGAGCGACCAGTGATCATTTCAACGACTCTCCAGCGTGTTCAAGACCAACAAATATAAGTCATTGAGTCTCGCTATAATCAGGAGAAGAACCAATCCAATCAGCTTCATCAAATATCCATTTTGGTCGAAGGTTTTCTGTATCTAAGGCATAAAAATTCCCATCATACGCTCAAAAAGCTATCGTATCTCAAAAAAGAACAGGGGTAGAAATAATATTTTTATGTCAGGTTGTCGGATGAAGACGAAATTCTTTTAGAATCTCTCCTGTATCAGCGGATATTTTTACCATTCCTGCTCCTTCACCTCATACATAAATATTTTTTCCATTTTTTTGAAGAGTGGTTTTTGGAACAAATAAAAATCTATTGGCATTTTGACCACTATAGATTCTGCGATAAGGTGGATATATAATCGGAGTATGTTTATGTGTTTTTTGTTGTGTATCACTATTTCCAAAAGTATCAAGTCAAAGGTCACTCAGTGTAAATTCATACTCATAATTGAGAGAAAATTTTTGAAGAAGTTCTTTCCCATCAGGGTTACAAAAGTTTACAAATGTGTAAAATAAATCTATTTTTCTCCCCTCTTCTTCGAGTACTTTTATACCATGAACAATACTTTTCCCACTATTAAAGGTATCATCGATAAAAAGTATCTTTTCATCATTTATATATCACTCTATAATATTCCCAAGTCCTGATTTTTTTCTTTGTTTTCTTATGATAAATCCATTTGTTAACTTGCCTCGTTTTTTTCACTCAAGAATAAGTGCCGTCAAAAAAGGCACACTTCAAAGTTCTAGACATCCGAGTTGAAAAGGGTATAGTTCTTCAAATGTATCCCAAAAAAAAGAAGCAAACAAAGAAAGTGCTTCTGCATCAAGAAATATTTTTCTAAAATCAAGAATCCAAAGACTATTATTCTCCGTGAACAAGAATTTTTCCTCGTTATTTTTGAAAATAAGAGCTTTTTTCAGAATATACTCTTTTATAAGGTCTTTCATTCGTTTTTTGTAAAAATTATTTTTTCCCTGATTTTACCTTTCACTCAATCACAAGAGCTGCGGTGTAAATAAATAATGGCATACCGATAACAATATAACACATCGCAATAATCTTACCTAAATCCGTTTTCGGATAAAAATCTCCGTACCCAACGGCTCCAAGTGTAGTAACGATAAAATAGAGAGAATCGAGATATCTCCATCCTTCAAGTTTGTGAAAAGTAAGAGTTCCGATAATAACAAGAAATACTATCACAAAAATTTCTATCTCTATTTTTGCAACAAAGTTGAGTCTATTAAACTTTTCTAAAAGTGTCTCTGGTTTCTTGTGGAAAGTAGTCATATTTTATGTACGTTTTAGATGGCAAACTTGGAGAAATAAATCTTTTGCAAGTGGATGAAGTTCTCTATTTTCGAGTTCTGTATGGCGTCTTGTTTCTGATTGCATTTTTTCATATGCATATAAAAAGTAATCATACACATACTCATTTTGATGTTTAAGATTTGAATCAGTAAATACTTTTACGAAATCATACACATATGTATCAAAATGCTCATGCTCCAGCTCAAGTCGTCGTATCGTTGCTTCAAATTTTTGTAAATCACAATCATTGAATTGTCTGATACCAAGAGCTGTTTGTTCGATTTCTTTAAGCACAGGAAAGAACTCTTCTTCTTCTCTATCAATATGTGGTTTTATTTCACTTTTAAACTGTTTCAAAAGTTCATATATCTGAGCCAATTCAGAAAACTGGTTATATTGTTCAGAGAGAGCCTTTGTTTCACTGATAAGATGATCGAGATTTTCTCTTAAGTTTTTATGATATGTTGTGGTTATAAAATCGATAATAGATACAAGGGATGTACTCGTAAAAGAAATATGCATAGGCAAAATACTTAAATATATTTGAGCTGATTATATACAATTTTGGTGAGGATGCAAAGCGAAGAAGGAG
>CAYUZH010000004.1:0-27083 GCA_964449635.1 uncultured Candidatus Peribacteria bacterium
TTTTCTTCTACTACGATGTATTGAGGTGGGAGAGGATTCTTTTTACTAAATGTTTCCTGTATCTCTTTGAAGGCTGATTTTTCTAAATGTTCTCAAAAATTCATTCCAGCAATTTTAACACATACAGAAATATCACTTTGTTTTATATATCGGAATTTCATAAAAATGTTTTCAAATAACCTACTAAAACTATTGATTTTTGCACGTTCGTCAATAGTCTTTTAAAAAGCTTTTATAATTCGCATTCAAATGGATAAAAAAGTAGAAATATTTTTGAAAAATAAACCTTCCCGTAAACCAAAACTTATCGTCATCTATTGACCAACAGCCTGTGGAAAGACAGCTCTCAGTATTGAAGTAGCAAAGTTTTTAGATACAGAAATAATTTCTACCGATTCTCGTCAGATTTATAAAAGTATGGATATCGGCACAGGGAAAATTAAAGAAAGTGAAAAACAATGAATCATCCATCATATGATTGATATCATTGAACCGGCTCTTCCCTACTCTGTCTGAGCCTTTCAGCGTGATGCAAAAACTTTCATAGATTGACTCCATAGTAGGTGAAAAACACCAATTCTTTGTGGATGAACGGGACTTTATATCGATAGTCTCGTCTATGATTTTTCTCTCCCAAAAACTCCAAATAGTGAAACTCTGAGGAAGGAGCTGGAAGATGAACTCAAAGAGAAAGGAAGTGAATATATGTTTGAAAAATTAAAGCGTATTGATCCAGAATACGACCATGAGATTCATCCAAATAATACAAAATATGTCTTGCGTGCTATAGAAGTTAAACTCCTCACAGGAAAATCAAAATCCAAATTTAAGGAAGAAAAAAAACTAAGCTATGACACGCTTTTTATCACACCGTATGATGGGAATCGAGAAAAACTCTATGCCCGAATCAACGCACGTGTCGAAGCGATGTTTGAAGAGGGGCTTGTGGGAGAAGTAGAAAATTTGATAAAAATACCCAGGTTTATCTGAAGCCTCGCAAGTGAGTGAATCGGATATGCAGAAGTTATCGATTACATACATCAAAAAATACCGCTCAAAGAAGCGGTAAATCTTGTTCAGCAGCATAGTCGAAACTATGCCAAGAGGCAATTGACGTGGTTTAGGAGGTATGAGGGGAAGGTTCTATAAATTCTCTCAAAATATTTCTTCTAGAGAACGAAAATAACATGTTGGATATCAAACTCCTGTCTCTGGATTTTTCTCGTGACAGACTGAGTTCGTTGTCGGTTGTACTTGAACCCTAAAAATAATATTTTCATTTGAATCAACTCCTCTCTGGAATGTCTCTGGAAAGAGTATTATTATATCCCCACTCGTTGCTCATTTTTTCTGAAGCCTTGCATTTGTTTTACTATATACCCATAATTCCCTATCTCTTTTTGAATTTTCAAATGCTTCGCTATTCATATTAGCTACATAATATACTTCCCCTTCTGGAGAATAAAGAATCACTCCAACCGTAGCTGTTTCATTTGGAAATATTTCCGATAATTCTCAAACTTCTTTCCATTCAATTTTTGGAAGTTCAGGTGAAAGTTTTTTCGTACGAATAAGAAGAGAATCTTTATTACAGTTCCCACAGATTTTATGTACCTTTTCTACTGTAGTTTTTACAAGGATTTTTGTATCTCAAAAAGAAGAAGTACTAAGTGACATATCTCCACTATCATCTACTGCTAAACATCTAAACTGTGTTTTATTTGCTGACATAATAATACTTTATATAAAAATATAAATTCAGTATATAACTATTTTTAATTTAATGTCAATTATAAATTCCTGATAAAATCTTTGTCTTATGATACAATAAAAGGGAATAAAATATTTTTAATATATTTTCCCGTGTGACTCAAAGATTTCCTTGATAAAAGTATGAAATCTCCCGCTCCCGACAATTCATCATCTTCTCCTGAAAAAGTAGAGGATTTATTTAGCGTTAAATCAGCTGAAAGTTCAGCAGAATACGAAAACTCAGATCTCCATTTATTTAACTATGGGACCGCATGAGATGACAGTACAACGATTAGTCTTGTCAATGATATATTTCTCGCTGCTTTTACAGAACAGGCTTCGGATATCCATATAGAACCACGAGAAAAACTTGTAAAGATTCGTTTTCGTGTCGATGGAAACTTTGTAAACTACAAAGATCTCCCTTTAAGTCAAAGGGATTCTCTCATTGCTCGTATCAAAATTATGGCATATTTGAGAATAGACGAACACAGACTTCCACAAGATGGAAAAATAAACTATAAACTCTTTGCTGGAAAAACGGTCGATATGCGTATCTCTGTTATCCCCACTATTTACGGAGAAAAATGTGTTATCCGTATACTAAAGAAAGACGAGAAACCACCTGAACTCAAAGAACTCTGAGTGCTTCCATACAATATGGTAAAAATTAAAAACCATCTCCAAGATAATTTTGGGATGATTCTTGCGGTTTGACCAACTGGAAGTGGAAAATCAACGACTCTTTTTACTCTTCTCTCTCAATTTAATCCAGAGGAAAACAATATCTCTACTCTTGAAGACCCGGTTGAATATCGAATCCCTGGAGTTAACCACACCCAGATTAATCCAAGTATTGATTTTTCTTTTGCTACGGGACTTCGCTCACTTCTTCGTCAAGATCCAGATATCATTATGGTAGGAGAAATTCGTGATGAAGAGACGGCAAAACTTGCGGTAGAAGCGAGTATCACTGGTCATATCGTCTTTTCTACTCTTCATACCAATAGTGCGGTTCATACTATACAACGTCTGACAAATCTCGGAGTTGACCCACTTCTTATCACTTCTTCTATTCGACTCATTATATCCCAAAGACTCGCAAGAAAACTTTGTCCTCACTGTAAAGAAAGTTATACCGCTGATGAGAAAATTTCTGAAAATATCTTTAAGCAAGTAGGAAAATACATAAAAAATAAAAATTCTCTTCCCCTTTTTAGAGCTCATGGAGGAGGATGTGAAAAATGTAACGGAACTTGATATAAAGGAAGAATTTGATTTTTTGAAGTTCTCGAAATCACTGAAAAACTCGAAAATCTCATTCTTACAAATGCTAGCAAAACACAGATGGAAATACAAGCACTCGGAGACGGAATGGTACCGATGAAAGAAGATGCTCTCCTAAAAGTAGTTATGTGAGATACAAGCCTTGAAGAGATGCTTTCTGTCCTTTGAGTCAGTAGTTAGAATGTAAATCCTGAAAAAAGGAAATATACTTATAAAATATCTATTGAAAATATTTGTTTTCTCACTATGTTTATGATACAATTTCTAAGTATATCTTATGATTCCATTTGAAGAAAGTACAAACATACTCAATCGATTTTTTGATAAATACGATTTCTCTCCAAAAGACCGCTACGAGATAGCACAAATCTATAGTCTTTTGCCAGAAGAAAAACAAAAAAATATCATCAAAAATTTTGATATTCTCGCTATAAAAATACAAAAAATTGAGGACGATATACAGATAGAACAAGAAATCCTCATCGGAGAGGCTCTCAGCAATATACGAATTGCCATAGAGGAAGCAAAAAAAAGAAAATGACTTTAAAAAACTCTTTTATTAAAACAAAAATAAAAATATGACGAAAGGTCTTGAAGAAACACTTAATAAATCAGCTCAATGACGACTTGATGAGCTAAAGGCAAATCTTGATAGAGCTGAAAGAGAAATTTTTCCTGCTTATAGAGAGCAATTCGCAGCCTATAGAAATAGTGTTCTGACGCTTCTTAATAGTCCAGAAAATAGAGCTGTTGCCGATGATCCACAGGTTTTAGCTACTATTGAAGCTTCAAATCAAAAGGTAGTTGCTGGCCTTTCAAACCAAGCTTGAAATATAGCAAAAAAACGAGTACGATGAGCTGTCCGCGAAGCTGCCAACGATAACCCAGAGAAAATTAAGAACGTTGCATAAAAAAATAATAAAAAAGAGAGAAGGAAAGTTTCCTTCTCTCTTTTTGTATTTTCCAAGATGCAATAAATTACGTCTCTACGGTTCCATAAATCATTTTCCAAAACTCTATAAAAGCAACTCTACTCTTTCATTTTTTCTTTTTTATAATAATTACATACTTCTCTTAATCTACAATCACTACATTTCGGTTTACGAGCGGTGCAGTGATAACGTCCGAAAAATATAAGTGTATGATGGAGGAGCGCATTGTCGTCATCTGTGAATATCTTCTCAGCTTGTTTATTTGTCTCCAGAGGAGTCTTTGCTTTTACAAGTCAGAGTCTATTCAAAACTCTATGAACATGCGTATCAACCGCAAGATACGAAGCATTTTCTATGACTGAGAGGAAAACTTTGGCAGTTTTGATCCCAACTCATGGAAGCTTTACTAACTCCTCGAGTGTTCTTGGAATCTCTGAATGATATTTTTCTACTAAGATATTGGAAGTCAGAAAGATATTTTTCGCTTTATTGTTAAAAAATGAAACCGAGCGAACCTGATTTCTTATAAACTCTTCCCCAAGATTCACTCCATCGCTTGGAGTTTTGAGATGTCCGAAGAATACTGTATTCACTTTATTCACCTGTTTATCTGTTGTTTGAGCTGACATAATAATCGCTACGAGAAGTTGAAATTCATTTTCGTAGTCAAGCTCGGTCAGTGCATCTGGAAACATTTCAAAAAGGACAGATTTTACAAAGTTGATTTTTTCTCGAAGTTGCATGTTAGTATTTTTTTATTTTAAATAGTCGGTAGTGTCTCGTAAATTGTTTTGATGTTGCTATGTATTTTTCAGATAAGGAAGACTTAAAAAAATATCAGGCTCCCATCTGTTCTAGAAGTATATATCCGTTTTTTAACATAAACTGTAAAAAATATTTCTCTTTGGTTGTTATATATTCGTTACTAGTAAAAGGAATTTCTACTACTTCTTTTCATCTCATTTCTCAATATATCGTTGCTAAGATAATTATGATAGAATTTGGTTCTTGAAAAAAAGCTGATTTATAAAAAGAGATAACTACGAAACAACAGAAAAGCATTCATAATACTATCAACTTCTTTACAATATTTTTATAGGATTTCTTCTTTTCGTTCATAAAAATTTCTGTATAGTATTCTTGAAAAAGAATACTCCCTTTTTATAAAAATTCAATGTACACACGACCTTTTTATATTGATACTCCCGTTTGAAACAATGCTTTTTCTTTTGAAAAGAGAAGAAATAAACATATTTTTGTCCCGAGCTTACAAGAAGCAAAGTACCTGAGCGAGATAAAATTATGAAATGAAATTGTTTTTGAAGATATCGATGAAAATGGCGTTCTTCAATCTTGTACTGGATTACAGAATTTTTATAAATTTGATATAAAGATTGATACAAAAAATATTCCTCTCTACCTCGTTGATAATCACAATCACGTTCTTTTTTTCTGGTATCAAGCTTTCTATAACGGAGTTTTAAAAGAATTCGGAAATAATGTGCTTCATATTGATGAACATGCCGATACGAGAGTTCCTGAAACTTTTTTACAGAAAAGAGATTTAGAAACTATTTTTGATTATACAAACTTCGTTACAAATGTGGGTAATTATATGATTCCCGCTCAAAAAGAAGGACTCGTATGAGAGATTTTTCAAATTCGTGATGAGTGAAGTCTCGAACATGATTATGATACTCAAATACTGAATCTTGACCTTGATTTTTTCAGTCCTCGGCTTGATTATATTCCCTATCAAAAGAAAAAAGAATTTATACTGAAACATATCAAAAAAGCAGATATTATCACTGTGTGCACTTCTCCGTTTTTTATAAAGCAGGAACTTGCATTGAAAGTTTTTAAAGATATATTTAGTGAGTTTATTAATGACTAAACATAACAATGCTATTAAAAGAAGTCGTAGCAAATAGGGATTATATAACAGAAAAAGAACTTATTGTAAACCTAAGGCATCCATGAGAAAATGGGAAAATACGTATGAGCGCTTATAAAATCCCACAGTGATATATTGTTACTCCTACAAATATACGATGAAATGTCTGCCGTGCAGTAGAATTTTGGCTTCGCATTGAGTGAGAAAATAAAGAATCCTTTTTTTCATATCCGATTGGTCTTTTTGCACACTATTTTACCCCTTATAAAGAGTAGTATGCCTCAACAACTTTATGAAAATATCGTGAATATTTTGAAAAACCTCACTATCCCCTATAAAGAAATCGACCACGAAGCCTCTACGAGTTGTGAGCATTCAAAAGAACTCAGGAAAAAAGAATGACTCGAATGAGTCGGAAGTAAAAATATTGTTTTCCATGCCAAGGGTAAATTCTACCTTGTCACGACTCTCGGAGACAAAGATATCAAAGCAAGAAATTTTAAACACGAATTTGGCACCAAAGATATACGATTCGCTAGCCAAGATGAAATCACTCGTGAGCTTTGAGCTACGATTGGAAGTATTCCTCCTTTTGGTTTTACAAATACAGAAATTCCCCTCTTTGTTGACAAGGAAATATTTGAAAACGAGTTTTTTTGTTTTAATCCTTGAACTCCCGAAAAGTCCATCCAGATTTCAACAAATGACTTAAAGAAAGTCTATCTTTCTCTAGAAAATAGTACAAAACTTTTTGACTTCAAAGATGAAGAAAATAAAATAATCTATGAATTAAATTAAGTTGACAAATATTATTATAAATTTATTATACATAATAATATTTTCAAGAAATCATCACAAATATATGTTTACACTAATGGTTTGCTGATACAATCATGAAGAAAGATGATTATGATCTAAGGTAGGTGAGGTGATACGTGATAACAAATCTATTATAGAAGCTATCCGCTCTTGTCCTTTTGCGAATGATGGAAACAATATCCTTTGTGCACACCCTGCTGCATTTGGGATGAATGGTTTCGATAAGTATATTTTTAGTACTATTGGAATTTTAGAAAGCGACGAAGAGAAAAAAGAGAAAAAAAGAATTTTTGAAACACTCCTTCAAGCTTCTAGCCAACTAGACCAACTGAGGCGTATCTCTTTAGGGGGAATATCTCAAATGGAGTCGCCTGAATTACACTGATTATGAGAGACTTATACAAATCTCGTTTCTCAAGCAAAAAAAATTCTTATAGATAATGGTTACTCTTTTACTCGTGAAATATGACAAACAAGAAAAGCTCCACTAAAGGTTCAAAGAGAAGAATTTTATAGGCTTATTATAGAAGCTCAAAATATTATTAAAGAAGAATATCTAAAGTTTCTCTTAAATATTGGTATCGAAGTAGAATATAAATAAAAAATCCCTCTAAAGTTGGAGGGATTTTTTATTTATTCTTTTGGAATCACTGCTTCTATTGCAGCGAATGTCGCTTCTTTTCATTTCGGAACCAATATTGTTATACTGTCCCCTATCTCAGCTTTAAAATGAGTCACCGCTGCTGTGAGAACGCTATACACATTTCCATCAGCAAGTACTTGAAATTTTCATTGATCTTTTGTAAGAAGTCCGACTTTTATATCTCTTTCTATTTGTTGAATTTGCTTATAAAGCATTCTTCCACTTCCATCTATAGTAAGTTTCATTTTATCTCCTTGTACCAATTTTGATTTTGAAGCATAATTTACTGGAACCGGATATTTATGTCCATCTACTCCAAGCATTTCTTCTCCCGTAAATACTCATTCTACTATTTTATCTTCTCCACTTTTATATGAATGGAAACCTGAAGTATCGACATCTACATTGGAACCAATATCTATGTTTTCTTCATTGAGAATTTCTTTCAATATTCTCTTCGCACTTCTAATCGACATCTCGGCATTTTCGATAAAGTCACGGATGGCTTGAATTTTTTTCTTTTCCATTGGTTTGTATTTTTATTTGTAAGTATGTAATTATTGTATTGAATTCTCTCGTTTTTGTAAATGAAATCGCGTTTACTTTTTAAGCCAAGTGATTATAAATATAGATTCAGAAGGATTTTTATATTGGAACCAAAAAAAAGTGCAAAAAATATTCAAAAAGCAAGAAATGGTCAAAATGGAATCATCATATTTTCTTTGAACTTTCCCGTCTTTAAGTATTTGAAAAAAAGTACGGACAAACCAATGATGCTTCAGCAAATATACGTTGCAAAAAATCAAGTAAGAAGATACGAAAATCCAAGCATTAGTCACATCAAAAGAGCAATACGAAAATCTCCTCCTCATATCCAAGCCCCTCCACTTATATAATACTGAACATAAAAGAAAACAAACATGACATACCCTGCAAGCATTCATTCAAGAGGTTGAAAATCGAGAATTTTTATTCAAAAATACGAGTAGAGAAATATCGTGAGAACTCCTATCCCTCATAAAAGAAGAATATCCATTTTTTCCTCTTTTTCTTGCAACATGATAGCATACAAGGTAATAAAAATAATTCCTGTAGCTGTTGTAAAAGTCCCGATTTCAAGATATGAGAAATTTCAATGAACGAGTGCGAGGTAGAAAAGATAAAATAAAGCAGTAATATTTGCAATAGCAAGGATACTTTCTGGTATTTCCATGTACAAAATATCGTAAAATACATATACGACTGTACAAAATGCCAGTACCAAAAGTACGAGGAGCTTTAACCATTCGTCACTCATCCCTATAGGAAAAAATATTTTTTCGACATCGATCATAAAATAGCCTACCATAGTAAAAAAGCTTGCCATAGTAATTTCCAAAAGTGGATACACAAAAGGGATTTTTGATTGACAGTATCGACATTTTCCTCATGTTGAAAGGAAAGAAAAAAGAGGAAATAAATCACATGTTTTAAGCTGATGCATACATCGAGGGCAATGACTCCTTCCTGTAAATATCCCTTTTTCTTTGCTTTTAATTCTATAAATAACGACCGAAGCAAAACTTCAAAAGATAGCTCCCAAAATTCATAAAAATGTGTAAAAAAATAATTCCATACTATCAAAAAAGATAAAATAAATGTACCCGTATCTAAGTTTAAGAGAATACAAAAAAAAAGAAAGAGAAGTATATAACTTCCTTTCTTTTTTAATTCTAAAAAAATCTCTTATTTTTTGAGTTCTTTCATTCTGAGAACTTCGTGTTTTCTTGTAATTTTGTTATATTTTCTGAGTTCAAGCTTTTCACCTGCCTCAAAATTTTTCTTTTGAATATTTGTTACATGAACGAGATTTCCAGTTTCAGTTGAGTAAAACCCAACGTATGTTCTTTTCCCTTTTGCCATAAATCTATATAAATTAATTAAAATCGTGCGGATTATACAAACAAATTTAGAAAAATCAAAACTATTTTTTTTGTTTATTGAGAATACGAGCTTCTTCAAATGCATCATATGCTAATACGATACTTATACCTATCCCGCCAATCCATGTTAAATAAGAGAACGTATGAGAAACCGAATAGAGAATTTCATCTATAAGAGAAATACAAGCTATACAAAGCCAAAAATATCAAATTACTTTTCTTGTTCAGTTATTGTAAATATACCCTCCTCATAAAAAAAGAAAGTTCAAAAGTCATGAAATCCAAGGATTACGCATAGTTTTAAAAAATAGTACTAAATTTTCATGATATCAACTTCTTTTTTCTTAAACATCTCATCTATCTTATCATTGGCATCATCAACGAGTTTTTGAAGATCTTTTTCATAACTTTTTACATCATCTTCAGAAAGCACCTTATCATCTTTTCACTTTTTGATATCCTTGAGAGAATCTTGGCGAGCATTTCTCACGCTTACTTTTGCATCTTCCAGCATATTTTTTGCAATTTTTACTGTATCTCTTCTACGTTCTTCTGTCATCGCTGGAATCTTAATCATCACCCCATCTGCCATCGTTTGAGGATTAAGTCAAAGATTTGCCTCTGTGATTGATTTTGCTATTTTTTGGAGAATACTTTTATCCCATGGTTGGATTGAAAGCGTCTGAGAATCAAGCATATTGACGCTCGCACAGTTTTTGAGTGGTTGAAATGAACCATACTGTTCTACCAAAACGTCCTCTACGATAGCAGGATTTGCTCTTCAAAGTTGAAGCTTTGAAAACTCTGTTTCGAGATGGTGAATCGCTTTTTTTATACCGTCTGTTGCTTTTGTTAACATAATTTCATTTAAAATATAAATACAAAACAAATTTTATAAAAAAGTAGACTGAAAGCAAGAGGAAAATATAATATGATTTGATTTTAAAGAGAACCTATTACACTTACTTTAATATGAAAAAGAAGCTTCTCCTTATAGTACTTTGCCTCAGCTGAATTCTCTTCACCGTTTGAGTAAATTTATTTATTGTCATATCTACAAAACCATTTATATCAAATACTCTTGAAAATATTGGAGAAAATCGTGTATGAATTGTTCTCTGAGCAAAGGTAAAAATAGGCGGTATTCCTTCTGATATTCTCAAAGACCGACTTGATGGAAGTATCAATGCTTATAAAATAGGGAAAATTCAAAGAATTATTGTTTCTGGGGACAATAGTACTGTCGAGTACGACGAACCAACCGTTATGAAAGAGTATTTAGTAAAAAATTGAATCTCTGAAAAAGATATCTCCCTTGATTACGCTGGATTTGATACCTATGACTCACTGTACAGAGCAAAAGAAATCTTTTGAGTTTCGAAAATAACTATTTTTACTCAGTGATTTCACCTTCCAAGAAGTGTATTTATTGCTCAAAATATCTGAATAGATGCTCTTGGATTTGCTACCGACTATCACATCTATACTTCTGAGAGAAAAAATGAATTTCGTGAAACATTTGCCCGATTGAAAGCATGGTTTGATGTGAAAATTTGGCACTCAAAACCGAAGTTTTTGGGAGAACCTATAATAATTAAATAGTCATTTTTTTTCGAATATATGAAACTTCTTTTTTTGATTCCTCCTTCTGAAGGAAAATCTGCGGGCGGAAATCTCCCATCAGAATCGCTCTCTTATGATTTTAAGAAACCTTTGAAAGAGATACACCATCTTTCTGAGAAAGATTTAAAATGTAAATGAAAAAGGTACAATGAAGCTTTAGAACTCAATAAAAATATATTTTCTTGACCATTTATGCAGGCCATCGAACGCTATAACGGAGAGATGTTTAAAGCGATAGATTATAAAACCCTCTCAGAAGAAGGAAAACGCTTTTTTGAAGAAAGTATTCTCATTGTATCTTCTATGTATGGTCTTGTAAAACCACTCAACTATATCGGAAACTATAAACTCCCGATAGAAGCAAAAGGATGTATCAAATTTTGGCAACCGATTATAACAAAAACTCTTAGCCAAGTTGATAGTGATATAATCATAAGTTTTCTCCCTGAAAGCTATCTGAAAGTAATTGATATCAAAAAACTCAAGAAACCTTTTATCAAAGTCAATTTTCTTACTTTAAAAAATGGAAAAGAAATGAAAATGGCACATGGGAGTAAAAAAGTAAAGGGAGAATACATACGAAATATTTGCGAAAAACAACTTTCTGATTTTAATACCTTTTGAGGGAAAATATCCCAAGAAAACTCCATAACCAGTGTCAACTTTTATGAAAATACCTAAACTCCTTAAAAAGAAAGAAAAAGAAGAAAAAGATAACACAAAACACCAGAATATCCCTCTCTTTTTTCTTTCTTTTTTTGATACCTGTTCTAATATAAAAATATTTCCTTGCCGCAGAGCTCTCTACTATCCAGCTTTTTTCCTTGCGTTTTATTGTATTCTGCTCGTTTTCGCAAAAGAAATAGAATGAGTCCTTACTTTCCCTATCGTTCTTTCAAAAAGTGAGGAAATCGCTGGAATTACTCCTCCAAGACTTTGAGGAGAACATTTTTTGATACAAACAAAAAACAATACTCAAATTCATGGAGTATTTTTGGATAATAAAGCAAAAAAAACTATTTTTTACTTTCATGGAAATGGAGCTCCTCTTCCCTATTTCATAACTGATTTAGAATTTTTTAGTGATCTTTGATACAATGTTATGAGTTTTGACTATCCTTGATATGGGAAGAGTACATGATTTCCTTATGAATCAGAAGTATACAACTCTATGAATGAATTTTATAGATATGTAAAAAAAGAAAAAAATCTTAAAGACGAAGATATTATTGCTGTATGATATAGTGTCGGAAGTGCTCCTGCTATTGAATTTGCGAACAAGAGAAGTATCGCTGGCATTATACTTATCGCTCCATTTACTTCTCGATATGATTTGAGTTTTGCTGTTTATGGTTGGTATGTTCAAAAAGCTTTTTTTCTCCCTGATTCTTTTATAAATAGTACAAAAATCCAGTCTATAACAGCACCTCTTCTTTTTATCCATGGAAACGAAGATACTATTATCCCGATTAAGTTTTCAAAAGAACTTTATAGAACTTCACAAAACAACGCTTCTTTCATAGAAATTGATAACGAAGGACACAATAATATCCTTGATAACTATAAAAAAACTCTTTCCATTGCTCTTTCAACTTTTATAGAGAATAAAAAACTCGCCCAAACTTTCTATTTTATTAACAAAAAAGATGAAGAATTTTTTAAAGAAAACTCTTTAAATACAACAGGAAGTTGAGAACATATTATTGAGAAAAAAAATATATTCGAAACAACAGAAGTAAGTAGTAATGAAACAAATCAAATTATTTTACCAAAAACGGATTTTAAACTTCCTGATGGATACGTAAACTCTTTTGATCTCGATTCAGATTCTTCCTATACAAAATTTGTAAATAACTATATAAGTTATAGTAACTCAAGTTATGTACCAAATAACCTTGTAGCCATAGAATCTGACTATATTTATAGTCAAAAAGGAAGTGCCTTTTTAAGAGAAGAAGCAAAAGAGGCTCTCGAAAATATGTGACGTGATTTTTACAATACTTTTGGAACAAAAATTTGAATAGCGAGTTCTTATCGTAGTTATGAGTATCAAAAAGGGATTAAAGATCGTTGATGTTCTGACTCACTTTGTGCAAACCCTGGGCATTCTGAGCATCAAGCAGGGCTTGCTATCGATGTTTTTGAAGCAACAAGTGAAAATGAATTTTTAAAAAAATCTGATTTAAAAAACTATTTCTGGTGGATGAAAAGAAATGCTCATAAATACTGATATCATAATACCTACCAAAAATGAACAAAAGTAGATGGTTACATGAAAGAACCTTGGCACTGGAGATATATTTGAATAGAACTTGCCACTTTTTTACACGATAACAATATCACTTTTGCAGAATATTATAGTGCGATTCATGATATGAAATAATAAAATAGCTCCGAGGATTTCTTGGAGCTATTTTATTTCAGATTGTTTTCTTATTTCTTCTTCTTTTATTTCTCTTTCAACTTCATCCTCAATTTCTTTTTGAGTCATAATTTGAGTCAACATAGATTTTCTTTTCTTTTTTTCTCTTTCTGAGAAAATATACGACTTCGTTGCAAATACAAAAGGAACTATATAAAAGATAGCTATTATTATACTAAAAACTAGCAAAAGAAATATTGATTTTCATAGTATTCACATTCACAAAAACGGAGTAAGATGTCAAAGTATTTGCGAAGTATTTGCATACGTAAATTGAATTCAAAACATATTTATTTTTGAGGAACTAATTTTGCATTTACAACTAGTCTTTTTAAAGTTGTTCCTATTGGCCAACAAGTCATAACAGAAAGCTCTGCTTCTTTACTCTCTTTCTTTAAAACAGAAACATCTCCTGGAGTAATGGTTGTTTTTCCTTGAACTTCATATACAAATTTCTTTTGTTTGTAGTATACGATGATTTGGTCTCCATTTTCCAAGTGATCAAGAAGAGCAAATACATCATTATATTCTCACGGAACCCATGGGAAATTTGACGAATGTCAAAAGATAAAGGCATTTCATTGATCTCATGGTTTTGCACTTCCAGGATAACGAATGACTCATTTTTCCAAATCTTTCATAAATATATCCTCAAGTTCACTGTGACCAGAGACGACTTGTTGTTTAATATCAAGAAGTGGAATATTTTTTCAAATTTTTGGTATAATGATTCTATTTTCATACGGAGTAATATCAATATCAAGAGAAACATCTTCTTCATTTGATTTTGCAAGAAGTTGATTAATAGAATGTTGATTTCCTGATTTTGTTTCAAGTTCTTGAGCTTTTTTTTGATACTCTCCATCACTGAGAGAAAGGCTTCCAGCTTCTACTGAAGAGATAATACTTTCTTTACTTTTTTCAAGAGAACCTGAGAATACATAGCTTTGTATAAGAGAGAAATAGGCACTATAGTTTGATGTTACAAGAAGAACAACAAAAATGAGAGATGAAGTTGTCACATATCTCACAAGAAAGAAAAATCAGAGAAATATTTTAGATACTGGCTTTTTTTCTTCTCTATGATGTTTCTTTTTCTTATCTGAAATAAGTAGTTCACATTCCGTTTTTGCTTGTTCAAGGGTCGTATCAAATCAAAGAAGTATTTCTGCTGTATGATCAATAGAATCTATTGATTTCAAAGGTTCTTCTTTTCTGAAACTTTCTTCTACTTCTATGACAAAACTATTTAAGATATCTTCAAAATTATCATTATTTTTTTTCATGGGAATTTGGTTTTTATTTTTATTTTTCTTTGTATCTCTATCGTACCATACTTTTTTTTATTTTTCAAAAAATGGAAAGAAAGAATTTGTAATTCCTTTTTTTTTGCGTATATTACCTCTAAATTAAGCACAAATTGTTATTTTCTATATTTATGTTATGGCTAAGAGGTATGAAAAAAGCTCTTGAGGAATCGTCTACAGAAAGAAGTGATGAAAAATTGAAATTCTTCTTCTTAAATGGACAAATTCAAAAGGAGAAGAAGAGCTTGTGATTCCAAAGTGACACATAGAGGATGGTGAGATTGCAAAAGAGACAGCGGTAAGAGAAATCAGTGAAGAAACCGGACTTCTTCCAAAAGATTTAGAGATTATAAAATTTATGACAAAACTCAGTTATACGTTTACAGCCTGACATTTAGAAAATTCTCCTGTGATAGACAAAGATGTATATCTTTTTCTCGTAAAATATAATGGTACACTCGAACCAATCGTAAGAAAAGAAGAACGTTTTACCTGATACATTTGGCTTGATATAAATGAAGTAAAAAGTATCGATGTAAAATTCGATCTTATAGGACTTGTCTGAAAAAATAAAGTTTACTTTATATAATAATTTTTCTTCGCACTATGTTAGATATAACTTCAAAATGAAATACGCTTACAATAAGTACAAAAGATAAAAAAGAAATCTCGTTTAATCCTTCTTCATCAACTGTTCTCCTTGATAGTCTTGATGTTAGTTTTCCATGAGAGTATGAAAAATCAGATATTCTTCTTGAGGTGAAAGAATTTGAATCAAAACATATTTATAAATTTCATATTGAATGATATGTTCTTGTTATTCTCCCAGCAGAAGGATTTGAAAAAGTTGAAAATATTCTTCCTTTTTTCTGAGATGTTGATATTTTGATTATTCTAGGGACAAAAAATGCGGTAAAACTCTATGAAAATATAGAAGCTAAAATTGTTATTCCATACGGTGAAGAAAAAGCTCTCTTTTTAAATACATTATGACAACATAAAGAGGAGGTGGACACTTACCGTATAAAGTGAGAAATAGCAGGAGATACAACAGAATTCATCCATCTTAAATAAACTCTTTTTTGATTTGATTTAAATGATAAACTTATTACTATTTCCACTATATTTAACTTCATACATTTATGGACGGAATCCAAGGAATCATCATAAAAATTGAGGAATTAAAACAGCTAAAAAAATTTGACGACGCCGTCGCCATTATACAATCAAGTATTTCCAAATATAGCGAGGATTACAGACTTTATGAAGAACTTGCTGATATTTATCTTTACAGATGAGAATTTGATAAAGCCTTAAAAGCCGTTAATTTTTCGCTTTGTATTAATCCAAAATCTGCTACTGGAAACTACTTGAAATAATTCTGAAGTTCTTCGTAATCTTGGATGGGCATATACCCTGACTGAACAAGAGGAACGCTGAATCGCTATGCTGAAAAGAGCTCTCAATATATCTCCCGAAGATGATCTTATTACTGAGGATCTCGCAATGGCTCTTATTGGATCTGGAGAAATTACAGAAGGAAACCTTCTTTTAAAAAAAATCTGAAAAAAATCTAAAATCTAGGTATGAATTTTACTATCAGAGAATTATATAACAAGAAATTTAGTATCCTTGATATATGATCATATAAAATACGTAGTCTCACAGGGAAACTTGAAATCGATGATATAGAAATCATATGATATGCTGAAAAACGCCAAGAAGAAGAAGCCTTTTTATCAGGAGAAATTGAGAACATAAAAGAACTCAGCGACAATATTGCCACCTGTCTTAAAAAATCTGAAAAATGAAACTTTGCGGAGGATATTATCGTAAATACACTCTCCCCCCATTGTTTTCTCTATTCAAATCATCTTAATCATATACGTAAAAATAGTAATTCTCCTATAACAGAAGAAGAAATATTTGAGATTTTAAAAGACTTTGAATACCGTTGTTTTAAAGAAGCTTTTATTGATATAGAGTTGAAAAACTGATATAAAAAAGAGGAATTAAAAGTCGTGTTCTCAAGCATTTTATGAGTAAAAATCGAAGGGAAAAAAGTATCAAATCTGTTTGGAAAAACAGGTAAAAATATCAAAATATCATTTGTAAATATTTTTATCCCTCTCCACTATTACAGTATAACAAAAGATATTCTTCTCGCCCATGGAAGAAAGTCCTTCATTACTATTCCTTTTGAATACTCTATTCTCAGATACTTTCCTGAGGAAAGTGTCGTTCTTATTAATATAGGAAACACGAAAACATATATTGGTATAAAAAACTCAGACGAAATTATCTGAACCACTCGAATCAATATTGGTATTCACGATTTGGTGAAAAAGATAAAGGAACGTTCTCCACAAATTCCACTCTTTCAAATTATTCAGTCCCTTGACTCAAGTGCATGGGAAAATGAGAAAACTGAGTTTATGGAAATATTTCATTTTTGTATTATTGAATGAATCAAGGAACTCCTTCAAAAAGAAACGTGCCCTCATAAATTTTTCTTTTTTTGATGAGGATGAAATAATGAATTCATAAAAAAGAGCTTCGAAAAACTTGATCCATATAGATTCCAACTTAAAATCGTAAAATCTATAGAAAGTATAGACCTTCCTGAATTTTGAAAATCTGACTGACAAAGCTTTCTCAAAAATATTTCAAATATTGACCTTCTCGCTACTATCCTCACGTACGAAGAAAGAGAAGAAAAGAAAAATGATATTCTCAGTAATCAACTTTGAAAAATCATTGAAGAAATTGAAGAGATGAACTAAATTTAAAAAATACTCCGTTAGTGGAGTATTTTTTTAAAGGACCATTGTTTTTTCTTGTTGTGCCTCAATTTGATTCATAAAGAAATCTTCCACTGATCAATCTATATCTTTCACTTTCTCAGAGTTCACAATAATTCTTCCATTATAAATAATACTTATTTTATTACAAATACTCTCAACATCAGAGAGAATATGTGTATTAAAAAATATAGTCGTTCCGTTTTCTCTCAGTTCAACAAGCAAATCCTTTACCATTTTGCGCCCGATAGGATCAAGTCCACTCATTGGCTCATCTAAAAAAAGAAGTTTTGGATTATTTATAATAGATTGTGCGAGTCATACTCTTTGAAGCATTCATTTAGAGTATTCACTCAAATATTTATCTCATGCTTTCTCAAGTCCTATTTTCTTTAAAAGTTTTTCTATTCTATTTTCTAACTCTTCTTTGTCAGATAGAAAAAAATTTCCATTAAAGCGAAGGAATTCTCTTCCTGTGAGATGTTTATAAAGGTAGGTATTCTCTGGCATAAATCAAATATTCTTTCGGGCTTCTTTTGTGAGTCATACCTCTCAAAATATACGAATATCTCCCGATTCTGGAGTCAGAAGATCAAGGATACATTTCATTGTTGTCGTTTTTCCTGCTCCATTTGGTCATAGAAATCCGTACATATCTCATTCTTTTACATCAAAAGAAACATCAAAAAGAATCTGTTTTTTTGAAAGACTTTTGTTTACTTTATTGAGTTCAAGTATTTTCATTCTCATTGCTAATAATTGTATAAAAAAATCGTCAAAAAGTGTACCCATAACAAAGTATTTGTAAAGAAAATTCAAAAAATTTTATCTATTTATTTTTTACAATTATCTTTTTCACTATATAATGCAGCAAAGTTTTAGGGTAATCTACTATAAAATGTCAGAAAATACACAAAAAGAGACGGAAGAAATTATTGAAGGAAACAATACTACAAAGAGCCAAGAATGATGAAATAGTCTTTTAAAAGAGTTTATTGCTCTTCTCAAAGACCTCATTGTTATCATAGGAATCGTTCTTTTTATACGAACCTTTATCATGCTTCCTTTTCAAATCAAAGGACCTTCTATGCTTGATAGTTACTACGATAGAGAGTTTATAATTGTTGATAGGTTTTCTTACCTTACAGTTCCTTTTATAAAAGATTGAACTCCTTCAAGATGAGATGTTGTTGTTTTTAAACCACATATTAGTAAAGACAAAGAATACTTTATTAAAAGAATCATCTGACTCCCTGGAGATACCATAAAAATTGAAGGATGAAATGTTTTTCTTCTCAATAAAGAAACTAAGAAATATGTCATCCTTGATGAAGGATATCTTTCAAAAACAAACTCATGACAAACATATATTTCATGACTTGATGATACTCATATTTATGAAGTACCTGAAGACGAATATTTTGTAATGTGAGATAATAGACTTGCTTCTACTGATAGTAGAACCTGTTTCTCAAGTTGTATGATAGAATGAAGAAAAAATTATGTCCCTGAAAATTCAATTATTTGAAAAGTATGGCTCGATTTATGATACTTCAATATACGTAAATTCAATTTTATTCACCCAGAACTTTGAGTTGATACGACTCCAAAGTTTCTTTCTTCTCCAAAAAATTATCAATATAACTTGGATTAATTGAATCACTTTTACCTCATAGATAAGCCTCTTTGAATAACAAGCTTTGACGTTATTCGAAAACTCAAAAAAGTTCTTGGCACTTCAAAAATCTGACATGCATGAACTCTTGACCCTCTTGCAAGTGGGCTTTTACTCATAGCGACGTGAGAATATACAAAACTTCTTGGGTCAATTATTCTTCATGATAAAGAATATGAGTTTACGATTTTTCTCGATGGAGAAAGTGATTCATATGATACTGGAACTCCTCTCCGATATATATCTGAAGAAAAACAAAAAGAAGCAGCAAAACAAATAACACTTTCAGATATTCATTCTCTTATTTCCTCGTCTTTCACAGGGAAAATAATGCAAATCCCTCCAAAGTATTCTGCTCTTAAGATAGATGGGGAGAAAGCTCTTTTTAAGGCAAAAGCGGGAGAAGAATTTGAGATTACAGCAAGAGAAGTAGAAGTTTTTTCTTTTGATATTATTGACTTTTCATATCCCAAACTCGTTTGTAAAGCGCATGTAAGTTCTGGAACGTATATACGTAGTTTTGCTTACGATATAGGAAAAAAGCTCTGAACTGGTGGGTATATCGGTACTCTCCGAAGAACAAAACTTTGAAATATATCAGTCCAATCCTCTCAAATACTTGAAACATTTTCTCCTGAAAAATATACTGATCCAAGAGATATTTTTTCAATTGAGTCATTTATAGAGGTATCCGAAGATATTATAGAGCGCCTTCAACTTGGACAACGTATAAAAATAGAGAGTTCTTTCAAACAAAATATTCCCCTTTTTATAACAAAGAATCATTCTATTATTCTTGTCTGCAATTATGATGGTAATATCCTCTCTCCTGTGAGAAAATTACACACATAAAAAGATTTTTAAAAAAGATTTGATATTTGTAAAATTATTTATAAAATGCGAGGGCTTTAAAAAAGTAAAACATCTATGGGATAGTAGCTCAGCCGGTAGAGCAGGGCCCTTTTAAGGCCAAGGTCGTGGGTTCGAATCCCGCCTGTCCCACCATGTAAAATTTAAAAAACTCTCTTTGTTGCGAAAGAGAGTCTTTTTTTTGGAGAATTTAAAAATATCGAGCCTACTTTCAAAAAAGTTTTTATTTGACTTTTAATATTTTTTAATTTAAATATATTAAAATATTTCATTAGTTATTTAATTAAATGTCACCTCAAAAACCTTTTGAATGACCATCTGATGACGTTCTTTATCATTTCACAGATAACGAACTTGAAGATGCTGCCAAGAAACTCTGAATCGCAGAGGCTGCTGCTACTATTATCTCTCAATGAATAGTAATCGAAAAAATAAAACAAGACCTTGATTCAAGAACAAGACAAAACTGACTTCCAAAAGAACTTCATGATTTCATCAATTCTCGAAGAGCCAAACATTTATTTCGTATGAAATGAGTTTCTTTTCAAACATGAAAAGATGATAGATTGGGAGAGAATATTGACAATCTCTGTGCAAATCTTAATCCTGAATCTTCTTATGAAGGAGGCCCTATAAAATACCTTGAGACTATTCATAATAAATATTTTAATGATAATTCCCCTCTTGGTGATTTCATCATGCGTACTCCCGAGGATTATCTCAAAGTACTCATTTACCAACTCAATCTTACTCGTATTGAGCAACTTGAAAGATTTTTTCAAGCATTTGAAAAATATAAAGAAAAATTAGAGATATCTTCCGAATGATTTTATAAACGGTGAAGTTGAGAGTTTTATCATTTACAATACTCTTTTAAAAACCACGTAGAGTTTTTGGCTACTACCATATCTCCCGAACGACTCTACCATATCCTTAATATCTTCAATATTAAAAATATAGATGATTTCATCACCCTTTTTATAAAAACTCCTTGAATATATCCTCTTCTGGTGGGAGTAGATTTAAATCTTTTAACTTATTTCACTGAAGCTAATAAAATAAATACTCTTGAAAAATGCATCAAATTTTTCTGATATGATTGAGATTGAGAACCAGATTCTCTTAAGAGTTTGAAAAATAGAGATCTCAATAAAAAAGAAGAAACCGACATAAAAAAAATTCTTGCACGTATCAGTGAACTTGGAGAAAAAGCGATTGAAAATACTTTATTTTTATTAAGGTATTTTTGAATTCACGATATAACATCTCTCTCGGTCATTGATACAAATATGGCAAATATACTTTCTGCATCTTCAGAAGCAAATATATGATATCTCCTCTGACTCTATGGAGCAAAAAATCTTGAAGAAGTGAAATCTTGTTTACTCCATCCATATATATCTTCCAACATAGAAAGGGTTGATTATAAAAACCTTTTTCAAATACTACAGATGATAGGAATCTCAAAAAAAGATCAGTCTCCAATAGCAAAAAAGATAGTAGAAAATTGGTATGATACCGATACTTCCGACACTCTCAAAGAGTTAAAAATCACGCTCGAGAAATTCAAGTGAAACATAGGAAATATAGGCCTCTATATTCTCTTTGTATTGAAAGAGAAAAAAGATATTCGAGGAAATATACAAGAACTCATCAAAACATTGGAATCTCTTGAAAATGTACTTTCTCATCCAGGAACAAGCGCATATATAGATTTTTCTCGACTTATACAATTGTCTGATTTTATGGGGTGATATATCACCTGTTATCTAGCAAAAAAAGTTTTAGAAACTTCCGAGATAGAACAACTTTTGCAATCATGGGAAGAGACGATACAAGAGTATAAACGTGGAAGTTTTGATAGAGAAAATGAACTTCATATCAATCTAGAATACAAATACTTTAAACAAATTTCTCAAGACGATACTATCGCACAACATATGTGGAGTAAATTTACTTTCACTGATTACACCTATATTTTTAGAAGAAATGTCTGAAATAATACAAGTTTTAGAGACAAAGATGCTTATGAACTTGAATGTGTTTCATATGAAGCAGAACTCTTGAAACAGTATATCTTCCAAGTAAATGAAAAAGCAAAACGTCTTTGAAAAAAACTTATAGTAGTACCAAACCTTACCTATGGGTATCTTCCACTTTCAGCTATCATACAAGAACTCGAAGGAGAAAGCAATATAGAAATTTGTATCTGACCAAAAGTCGGTTCTACAGAAAGTCATAGCAATATGGAAGTACTAAATAGAAGTTTATTTCGTTGAAAAAGAACCGATATAATAAACAACCAACCTATGATACTCGTCATAGATGGTACTCAACACCTCGTATCAAGAGATGGGGACGGTAAATCTGCACGATATCCTGACGCATATCAATGATATCTCAATCAAGTCATAGCTATAAACTACGCACTTTGATATACTGATCCAAAAAAACTTCAAAATGCATATATTTGAAAAACAGAAGAAGATCTCGTCAGACTTTTTGCTACAGAAGAATTCAAAAGAACAAGTGAAATTTATCGTAACCTTATAGAACAATCACCTCGCAACATGTATAATTTCTGACTCCGGAATACTGCATGATACCCTCTTATAATTCGATGATATAGAAGAGAAATACCAACTACTATACAACCTTTGGAAGCATCTGATGTAAATGGTCCTACTCTTATCTTTTGTAATGTTGGTGTATTACACGAAGACCTCCCAGAACAGATTAAGTCCTCTCGTTATCAACATATACCTGCATACTTTGATGATAGTGGGAAAATTATACGCTTCGAGTACTGATATTCCTCAACTGGTATCCAGTTTGCAAACAGTATTGAGACACATTTACAAAATTTACAAAACAAAAATAAGAAGTCTCAGCCTCCTCATCCTGCTCTTTTGAGACACAAAATATCTATTACTCATGAAAGTTAAAACTCCATATTGAGTCACGCATAATCAACTTCTCCCCAATTTCATGGAGAAAACTGTTTCTCTGTGATAATTGACTGAATTTTTTCATCACCTCCTATTACTTTTATCGTTCTATATTCTTGAATTTCTTGTTCATGAACAATATTACCTGATAAATAAAAAGAAGTATATCCTCATAAATTTTTTATATAAAGTATTCATTGATCATACTGAGTATTGAGGTTTCAAGTAAATCCAACACTCGAAGTAATAAGTCCAGATGCGGTAACTCCTCCTACAAATGTCGATCATGAAAAAGCAACAAATTTGAAAAAAAGAGGACCTCCTTTTTGAATCGTTATATGGAGAGGAAACTGAGTCGTGGTGGTGTATCGAAACTCTGTGCTTTTTCCTTGTTGCAAAGTAAAAAAATTTTGCATCAGCTTCTCAAAACGGGTTCGGTCTCCCGCTCAAGTTCATTCATTTAAAGAATCTTGTTGAAACATAGTTTCTACGACTCCCACAAGACTTTTTTCAAATCGTATTTTTTCTGAAAGTTTTGTTGAAAATGAAGCGAAAAGAAAAACAAGAACAAGCGATATACATATCGACCATAAAAGTATACTCCCTGTATTATTGCTTTTTTGCATAGGATTGAAAAATAGGATACAATAAGAAGGAACTATTTGTAATAGTATAGCAAATGAGCGAAAATACAACTCAAAAAGATGATACTTCCTCTTCACAACAGTGAGGAGGAGTTCAAAATCAAAATATCCAAGAACTCAAAGAAACTCTTCTTTCACAAGCCGAAAAAAGAGAGTATTATTCTGCTCGTTTTGATAAAATAGAGCAACATGTCAAAGAAAATCTCTGAAAGCAAAATACTGACGAAGTTCTTCGAGATATTACTCTTTGATCGATGGTGGTCTGAAGTTCAGATATTCACTATGAAGTGTATGAAAAAGATGTGATTGTTCGTTTCAGAATTGATGGTGTCCTTGTTGATATATTTAATCTTCAACATAAAGAATATAAAGCTATTCTTGAACGCTTAAAATATTCTGCTGGACTCAAGCTCAATATTGTTGAGGTTCCTCAAGATGGAAAATATTCTATGAAAATAGATGAGAAAAAAGTAGATGTCAGAGTTTCTACTCTCCCCACAAAATACGGAGAAAACGTGGTTTGTAGAGTACTCGATGCTCAAAAAAATATCATAGATTTTGAAGAACTTGGTTTTTTTTGGACTTCAAAACGTATGATTGAAAAAGCAATTACTCAAAATACTTGAATGATTCTTGTCACGTGACCAACAGGGTCTTGAAAGACAACGACTTTGTATACAATGCTTGAACGTCTTAATACTCGTGATGTGAAAATCATCACTCTCGAAGACCCGATAGAGTATGAGATGCCGGGAGTTATCCAAGCAGAAGTCGATGAAAGAAAATCATTTACTTTCGCTGTTTGACTCAAAGCTCTGATGCGTCAAGATCCTGATATCATAATGGTCTGAGAAATCCGCGATGCGGAAACTCTCAATACAGCTGTCAATGCTTCTTTGACTGGTCATCTTGTTCTTTCAACCCTCCATACAAAAAGTGCGGCTGAGACGCTTGATAGACTCAGAAATATGGGACTTCAAAATTTTCTCATGGCATCGGCTCTCAATACCATTATCGCTCAAAGACTCGTAAGAAAAATATGTTCTCATTGTAAAGTTGAAAAGCAAAAGACTCCCACAGAAGAAGCGATTGTAAAAAATATGATGGAAGAAACAGGAATGAAATGAATTCCAACCGAAAACATAAAACTTTATCACGGTACTGGATGTGAACAATGTAATCATAGCGGATATCACGGAAGAATTTGAGTCTATGAAATTATCAATATGAACGAAAAACTTAGAGACCTCATCCGTTCATGAGCAAAAACAGAGGATATCATTCGCGAAGCAAGAAATGGTGATCTTATCACTATGAAAGAAGATGGTATCTTAAAAGCAATTCGAGGACATACGACAATAGAAGAACTTTTACGTGTTATATAAATATACTCTTGTAATTGAGTATATTTTTTTTACAATAAGAAAAATAATATATCTCTATGCAGAAAAAATACATTCTTATTCTCTCGATTTTCTTTTTATTTATTCTCCAAGCTGCAAATGCAGCCGAGAGTGGAGATAGCTGTGAATCAAAAAAATGATATGCACGATACCAATGTCGTGTAAAACAATTGTGCGAGAAATATGACTCAAAAAAGCCAGTTTGGAGATGAGATGGCTATGAGGATGCTGAAAACTACCGCTGACAAACCCAGTGATTAGAAGCTGCTGCTTTAGAAAAAGTAAAAACAATTTATAGAACAAATATATGAAATATTTATAAATGTGCTCTCATTAATTCACAAAAAACAACGCTCAAAAATTTCAAAGAAAAACTTCTCAAACTTGATAAAACAGGGACCTTAGAAGATAAAATGTGAAGGCAGATTGATACACAACTTCAAAAAGCTGATGTGACTGCTTCAAGTATTTGATGTCAAAATATAGAAAATAAAGAAATATATAACAAACTGAATATCTTGTGAGAATCCACTCTTGAAATGTGTAAATACGTAACATATCTTGAATATTTACAAGAGTATTATAAAGAACTTCCAAATCTCATATGAAACGGAGGACAAAATGAAAATATGACCTATAACAATCAAGAAGTGGCGAAAGCTCTTGGATGAGTACAATGAAAATTACAGTCTGAAATAGATCATAGTTTAAAAGTTATGCCTATGGCATTTCGTGCATACGGTCAATATGAAAATAACCTCCCTGCTCATCTTCTTTTACAGATTATCAAAGAAGATTATATCATTATCCGAGACAAGCTTTATAAAGCTCTCTCTCCTATTAGTCAGGTTGTTTATAAAATTAGTAATGCAATGCAAAAATAAAAAGAGGGATAATCCCTCTTTTTATTTTTGATGAGCTCTTAATCAGGTAATCCCCAAGAACTTTGGTCTTGCACTGAACGAGAATATTCTTCAAGTCTTTGTATTATATATGAAATCGCTTCTTGTACTTTCTGACTTTTTGGTGATTTTTCATTCAATTTTGCTATGATTTTATATACAAGAGTAGATTTTTTTATCCCATCTGTATATTTTGCATCTATTTTATCAGTAAGCTTTTTTACAGAAGCATCTATTTTCAATTTTGTTTTTTGACTAAGTATTTCTGTATTAATAATTTCTGTTTTACATGCACCTTCATAGAGAAGAGTTGCTCATTCTGATTCCATCATACATTTATTTCAGTAGGTTTTTGGCATAGGCATCATCATTGAACAAGCCATTCCAACAGCACAATCTGGCATTTTTGGTTGACCACAAACAGGCATATATTCTTTTGTACATACCTTTGGAGTTGCTGAAACACTTGGACAAGCTTCAAACTCACATTTAGGACCACTTCTTCCTACATAGGTTACTCCATCTGGACAAAGTTTTGCTTCCATTGTACACATCACCATTTCTTCATTTGCAAAAGAAAACTGTGAGAAACTAAGAAAAAAAATGGTTGCAAGGAGAAAAAGAAAGAATCTTTTCATAATAATAAAATAAGGAAATAAATAAGGCTTCATATTTATTATACGGAAAAATTAAAAATGAGTGACATCATAAAAATATTTTTAAAAAATATCCCATTTACTACAAGTCAGGTACTCGCTCAATCATTCCCTTCGAGAATCCCTCTTTTACTAAAAAACAAGGATTTTCTCCTTGTTTTTATTGTATTTTCAAATAGCCCCTGGATGAGGGATTCGCCGCAAGTCGGGCAACCAAGCACGAAAGACACAAACGTGTCTTTCTCTTCACTTCGTGAAGGCTTTCCCTTCGAATCCCTTTTATACTAAAAAACAAGGATTTTCTCCTTGTTTTTATTATATTTTCAAATGGCTCGGGATGAGGGATTCGAACCCCCGATAGGGGATTCAGAGTCCCCGGCCTTACCACTTGGCGAATCCCGAATACAATATAAGACCGGTCTTATCAGTAAGACCGGTCTTATATATATAATTATTTGATTTCAACAGTAGCTCCGTTTTCTTCAAGTTTCTTTTTCATATCTTCAGCATCAGCTTTTGATACGTTTTCTTTAATAACACCTCCGTTATCAGCAAGTCCTTTTGCTTCAACAAGTCCAAGACC
>CAYUZH010000005.1:0-1885 GCA_964449635.1 uncultured Candidatus Peribacteria bacterium
ACTGAATCAAGTATTTTATTTACATATATTTGCTTAAATAGTGTACTTGAATCGTGAAAGGCTTGTTTGACACTATCTGTATCTGTATTACTCATTCATTTAGAAGAGAGAGCTTTAAGAATATTATCCTCTATCTTTTTTTCTAAGTCAGGGTTTACTCAAAACAAAATTCAATATACTACGTCAGTCTGTGCAAATGGTTTTATAATAGCTGTTGCTCAAGTATCTGATACTATATTCTGTATTTTATCAATTTCTCAATCTATATATACAACTTTAGATTTAAACCTATAAAGTAACTTTAAATCTAATATCGTTGGGAATAATTCTTTATGTCAGTAACCTATTATTATGATTCAAGAATACGGTAAATCTGGTACCTCAAACTGAGGCGGATAGAATCCATCTGGAACTAACACAAATGAAGGATTATACAAGAACTCTATCTTTAATATTTCATAACATTTAATTTTATAATCATCTGATATATTCATTCCTCATAAAATATCCGAGAAAATTTTATCAATAATTTGTGTTTCATCTACAAAAAATTTATTTACATCAGATTCTGAAAGTTCCTTATTTTTTGAAGTTTTATTATCATTAAATACAGTGAGTAAATTATCAATTACGTTTTCTGTAATAGTTTTTGCATCTTCTTGGGAGATTCAGCTCATACTTTTCTCTTGTATAAACTTCTGTATTTCTAAAGCAATATTAGCTCTTATTATTGCAAAAATTCTCATCATGATAAGAGTAACGCTAAAAGAATCATCAACATCTATTTTGCTAATAAACTCTAAAAAATCTTTTTTATATTCTACAAGAGAATCAAAACTATTACTTCATAGAGTTCTTTTGTATTCTTTAATAATGACTTCCCAAGGAACTCCTCCAAATTGAGAATTCTGATATGTAGCAATTCAAATTGGTTCCTTACACGACAATCTAAATAACTTATTAGAGTCATAACTTTTATATGTATTTCCATTCAATACACTTCCTGTTCTGTCCGCAGCTATTGAGACTCAATTTTTATTTAATATTGCAACTATTGCTGTCATTTTTATTTTTTTATTAACTTATATAAGACAATTATATAAATATAATATTATTTGCAATACATATAACCTTACGTTCCTGTAATATCTCTAAGTGATTCTTTTACGCTCTCTATAAAGCAATTTCAAGATTTCTCGAATAACTCAAACTTACTTCTCCAAACTCTTCATTCTCTATACTTCACAAGCCCTGCCCTCAATGATAAAAAGATATAACCTTTCTCATTTTGATTACCATTTAAAAAGTCTTATTAAGAAATTATAAAATAATTTTTTGGTAAGACTTTTTAAGTATTTGCAATAAGTGAGACGAGAAGTGAGCGGTCCTTTTGTAAAAAGGGGAAATTACGACGAATAGGAGAAGTATACTGGAGATATTAGCTATACAACAGCTAAAAGAGGAAGAGGAGAATTGTTATTAGGGGGACTAAAAAAACCTTTTAAATAATATCTTCGATTAATTTACTTTTTTTTCAATACTCATTTTCGAAAAGACAATTATCTGGATATAGTTTCAATATTTTTATCCTAGAAAAAATCTTATTTAATTCTGAAAGAAAAAATGGTGATAAATCATTATAATATTCATTCTGATTTATCTTTCATGAAATTATATCTTCTTTAAACTTTATTAATTCTTTCCTAAGGTCAAAATCAGATGTAACAAATATTATATTATCTTCTTTAAAATTAATTCTAAGCTTAGTTATCCAAAAAGTAATTTCAGATGATATGAGAGAGTCTTTTGAAATTTTAGACCTTTGTTTTTCTCATTTTAATGGGTAATTTTTGTAATCATACATAAAATTACCAATACACCTGAA
>CAYUZH010000005.1:1895-4171 GCA_964449635.1 uncultured Candidatus Peribacteria bacterium
GTGAAACCATTATATTATTCGTCTCACAAAGATGTATTTTCAATAATATTAGCTAAAGCTTTTCAAGGAGAATAGGATTCATTTGATTTGTTATAAGTAATGTTTAGAAATTTTTTCATTTCTGTAATCCCTTCTATATATTCTCTTCAGTCTCAGTATGTGCTTTCAAGAAAATAAATAGCATCTTCTAAATATGGTCTGTATTTATGCATTTTGCATACTGATGGTTTAAAGATATGCTTATTAATACTTTGTATTAGGTGTCAATTGAATTCCTCAAAATCATCTAATTTTACCGCTTCCACAATCTTAAAAATTCATTCTGTATAGCTAATGTTTACTTCATCTAATTCAGTAATAACTTGAGGCAAAAGAAAAACATTACTTTTAGTATAAAAATCAATATTGGAATAGTGAACTTCTAAAAGATTTTCTCTGCTAAGATGAGTAATAGTATGTTGGATAACATTTGTATCTAAAAATAAGTAATTCATTTTTCCGTACTAATAAAGCTACATTTAGTTTACTTCTTAAATTTAATAAAAATTAGATAATTAACAACTATAAATTATCAACTACTTAATATTTTAATCGAACCTACTATTATCTTCAAATTTTATATTTTCCACTTCTTCTTGAATAAAATAAAAAAATAAAGACAATAGAGACTAGTTACTATTAAAATAATTGTATATGAAAAAAAGTGCCCTTTGTTTCCTTATATTCTCATGTTGTATTTCTTCTACTTTTGCGGTTGAAGAAGCACTAACTCAAGAACAAATTCTTGAGAATAAAATACAAACACAGGTTGACTCTGGACTTGGAACTATCAAAATATTTCTCTCAGAAAAATGAGAGTGTACAGATATATTAAAAAATAAAACGATCGCCCTTTGGTATACTGGTTTTATTGATGAAATAGCTCGCCCTATGGAAACAAGGAAAATGATTTTTGATCAACAAAGTACTCCTCTTCTCAATGAAATCACTCTTTTAAAACAACAAATAGAAGTAAAGAATATTGAATTAAAAGCGAAGAAAGAAGCATTTATCAATGACTATATCGTAACAAACGATAACGATGCAAAACTTGAAGAAATAGAAACTCTCAAAAAAGAAATCCTCGAAAAAACAAGTACAATGAACATAAAAAGTCTTGAACTCAAAAATATACAAGATGAATACTCAAAACAGCTTGTTCTCTCAAGAGAAGAGGTAACTGCTTCGTATGAATCAAAAATACATAAACACTGTGAAGATTGGTATGGAAAAGTAGAGCTCACTGATAAAAAGACTCTTGAACAAGTTGAATCTGACCTTACAACATCTGCTTATGCTCCTAAAAAAACGCCTTCAAAATACAAAAAAGTATTTGATAAAATTGATGTACTCTATATCAAAAAACCAAAATCAATCGAAGCTCTCTATACAAGACTTGATAAAGTCGTAAGAAAACTTTCAAAGACTCATAAAGATTATGAATTTATATTTGAACTCAGGAAACACATTCAAACACTTCTTGCTGAATAAGTATAAAAAAATCTCTTGGTAAAATAAGAGATTTTTTTATACTTTGTTTTGATTATTTTATTATTTATAATTGTTATGCTCGAAACCATTCAAAGTGATTTTATTGCACTTTTTAGCTTTACATGACTCATGGCCCTTGTTCATATTATCATGATAGATGTTGTTCTCAGTGGAGATAATGCGATTATCATTGGAATGGCTACAAAAAGACTCCCTCCTGTTTTGAGAAAAAAAGCCATCATGCTCGGAGTTGTCTGAGCAACGGTACTCAGAATTATCTTCGCTTTTTTTGCTGTCTATCTTATGCAAATCATCGGGATACAAGTTGCATGAGCTCTTCTTCTTCTCTATGTTGTCTGGAAATTTTACACAGAACTCAGAAAAGGATGACACGAAGAATGACACGGAATAGATAAGAGTAGTACTGGTTTCTTAGAAGCCGTAAAACTTATTATTATCGCCGATGTTTCTATGAGTCTCGATAATGTTCTTGCGGTTGCATGAGCCGCAAAAGAAAACGTGGTCGCTCTCTGAATTGGACTCATTATATCTATCCTCCTTATGGCATTCGCCTCAAACTTTATCGCAAGAAAACTTTGAGAGTATCCTCAGATTCAATGGGTCGGACTCCTTATTATCCTGCTTGTATCGGTAGAAATGCTCCTGACTTGAATAGAGAAAGTTGATAATGCCCTTCATATTGGAGCTATCAATTTTGAGCACTCGGAAGCCAATATCCAGGCGTT
>CAYUZH010000005.1:4197-9113 GCA_964449635.1 uncultured Candidatus Peribacteria bacterium
GCTTATAAAAAAATACAGACTCTCCACCTCCCAGAGATTCACTTTCTCGAAAAATGGAAGTATGGAAATATATTTTTCATCCCTTTTCTTCTTTGAATCTCTCTTCTCTCTATCATGTCTCTTCTTCATATCGTAGAAATAAAAACAAATGTTCATATTTTATACACTGTTTTTATCCTTACCATTGTATTTTGAATCGAATACCTTTGGACACTTCGCAAAAAGAAAGCTCGTTAATACTGTTTATTTATGCAAAAGAAAAAAAATACAAAAACTACGAAAGTAAAAAAAGAAAAAAAATGGGAAAGAAAACATACTCTCTGAGTTTTTCTTTTCATTCTCCTTTTTTGCCTCCCTCTTTGTCTCAAAATATTTGAATTTGTACAAGAAAAAAACACCTGAACTCTTGAATATACTGGAGGATGTTTTGTGCGTTCTTTTCATGAATGAACTGGGCGAAACGCCACCATTCGTTTTGAACTTATTCCAAGTAATCTTGCTCTCACTTCCCTTCCGACATTTGAAATAAGTGAAGAAATATATAAAAAATTGGGAGGAGAATATGGTGAGGAAAATAGTCAAAAAGTATGTACGGACCCTATATTTATAAAATACTCTCCAGGGAGCCAATCTCTCCATTCTTTAGAAATTCTCTAAATTTTTAATGATTTTTTAAAATCACGTTTGTCTTTTTTTAAAATAGCTATACAATACGACGTACTTATTTTTAAAAATATATTATGAAACAGATTATAGAATGTGTGAAAAGTCATAGATTTTGGAATTTTATTTTTAAAATCCTCCTTATCCTCCTCCTTGTTGGAATATTTTTCTCTCTCTCAAGTATTTCTCACTCTCTCAAAAGTGTAATGCATCCAGAAAGAAACGGGAAATATATGGATCTCAAAAAAGATAAAATAACTTCTGAGAAAAAAGAAGAAAAGAAAGAAGAGAAAAAAACAGAAGTATCCGCAAATGAAGAAGAGAAAACAGCTTCATGAAAAGAAGAAGAAAAGACAGAAGAAAGTAAATCTGGATGGTCATTTTGGGGGAAAGATGAGGAAAAAGAAGAAAAGAAAGAAGTTACTTCATCAGGAGTTACTCAAGATACAGAACAAAGATATAACTTCAGATGTGACGGAGGTAACCTCCTCAGAGTGTACGAAGGAAAATATGAAATTCGTGGACAAAAATCAACACTTGAAGCTGGAAAAATCGCTCTCGATGATCCACAATCAGGGCGTATTCACTTCCTCACAAAAACAAACGAGACAACAGGAAAAGCAAGTTATGAGAAAATTGTCACTCGCCTTGAAAATGGAAAAGAAAGTTCATATACGTATGTTCTCACTACTTTTTCAAATGGAGAAGCAACATTCACAAAAAATGGAGCTCAAACATATAAAAACTGTAAGATTCTTAAATAATAGTATACTTTAAAAAAGATGTCTCTCTCTTTGAAAGGCATCTTTTTTATTTGAGAGAAGGGATTTGATTTATTTTTAAAATCAAACATACTAAAAGAAAATATTTCTATAAAGAGAATATATGTTTCAAAGATCTATTTTCTGGTTTCGTCAGGATTTGCGAGCCTATGATAATAAATGACTTCTCGAAGCAGTTCGTTCTTCAAAAGAGATTCTTCCTCTTTTTATTCTTGATACTCATCTTCTCCCACTTTTTTTTGGACTGACTGACAAAAAATTTGGATTTATCAGAGAAGCGCTTGAAAATCTTGATAACGAGATAAAAAAACGAGGATGAAATTGACTCCAAGTACTCCTCGGAAAACCAGAAGAAATTATTCCTCTCCTCGTAAAAAAATATAGTATAGAAGCCGTTTTTACCAACAAAAGTTATAGTCGTTATGGGACTCATCGTGACGAGAAAGTACGAGAGAATATTGGGATTCCTTTTTTCCAACACCATGATTATCTCCTCGCCGAAGTCGAGAAAATTGAGGTAAGAAAAGTATTTACCCCTTTTTACAAAAAGTGGCAACAACAGCTTCTTGATACCAACGAGGAAGATATAAAAAATATCGTGAGTTTTCGTATAGAAGAAGCCAAAGAAGTTTCAGAGTATATCAAAATTCCAAAACATCCTTATTTCACGATGGAGTTTTGAAAAAAACGATTTTATGATCATATTCAGAGTCACTATGATACAGAGAGGAATGCACTTGATATCGATGGAACTTCTCGCCTCTCCCCTTATATTCGTTTCGGAATATTTTCTATCAGACAAGTCTATAATCAGGCAAAAGCAAAAAGTGAAAGTTTTGTCTCTGAACTCGCATGGAGAGAATTTTGGCAGCATATCGCTCACTATTTTCCTGAGACAAAGGAGAGAGAATTTCAAGAAAAAAGACGTCATATCAAATGGTCGCAAGATACAGACCTCTTTGAAAAATGGTGTCAGTGAAAAACTGGATACCCTCTCGTTGATGCTGCGATGAGACAGCTTGTTGAGACGAACTGGATGCATGGACGAGCTCGAATGGTTGTTGCAAGCTTTCTTACCAAAGATTTGCATATCGATTGGAGACTCTGAGAAGCTTTTTTCAAAAAACATTTGCTCGATTATGATGAAAATGTAAACTTCGGGAACTGGCAATGGAGCGCTTCTGTTGGGGCTGATCCAAAACCGCTCCGTATTTTTAGCCCCATACTTCAAAGCGAGAAATTTGACCCAGAAGCAAGATTTATTAGAATATATATCCCTGAACTTGAGTGAGAGCGCCTAGAAGCAATTCATAACCCACTTGAAAACAGACTTCTTTACACGCCTTGTATCGTCGATCATCGCATAGAAACAGTGAAAGCTCGAGAACTTTATAAAGAAAATATCGCTCTATAAATTATGGTTTCCAAAGAAAATCCAAAACTTATTACTCTCCCCCACACTTGAGAAGATATTCATCTCGATAAAAAATGAAGATTTTTGCATCCAGCTCTTTCGTATCGTCCAAGTATGAAAGTGCTTCTCAACTGGAGAAAAGGAAAAAATACTCATAAAAAGGAAAAAAAACTTGATACGTTTACCCTTCCTCTTTTTGATCCAAAAGAATTTCTGGCTTCAAAAAAGGATGGTATCGTCTGGCTTTGACACGCAAGCTTTTTTATCCGTATCTGAGGAATCTCTTTTCTCACCGATCCGGTTTATTATAAACTCCCTCTTGTCAAAACGATTTCACACCTTCCCAATATCTTTCCAAAACTTCCTCATATTGATTACCTTCTCATCTCTCACGATCATAGAGACCATTTTGATGTTCGTACTCTCAAAAAAATATCTCCCCTTTCTCCAGATACAAAAGTCCTCACAGGAGTTGGAATGAAATGACTCTTTAAAAAGCTCCATTTTGCTGATATCCAAACCGCAGGATGGTACCAAAAGTATGATATAAAAGAAGCTGAGATATATTTTCTCCCAGCTCGTCATCGGTCAAAACGAACCCTTCTCGATACCAATAAAAGACTCTGGGGAAGCTTTCTCATAAAAGCAGGATGAAAAACGCTCTATTTTTGATGAGATAGTGGATACGAAAGACATTTTAAAGAAATTTGAGAACTTTTCCCTGATATTGATTATGCATTTCTTGGGATTTGAGGATACGCTGCCAAGTGGTTTGTTCATCCGAATCATACAACCCCATGAGAAGCCCTCGATGCGATGAAGGATTTATGAGCAAAAAATATGATTCCTATGCATTATGGAACCTTTGATATCACGCATGAACCATCGAGTCAACCACTCAGATTTTTAAAAAAAGAGTGCGAACTTCGTCATCTTTCAAAAGAAGTTACCATACTTGGACTCGGAGAGTCGATTGAGTTTTAAAAAAAGAACCGATATCGGTTCTTTTTTTATTTAAGGGTTCCTCTGAGTTCTCCTAAAAGGACTTGAGATATATCTGGGTCTCATAATCAGTCTGCCGTAGTTGTTTCCATAACATCATCCATAATTTCAACAAAACGATTTGAGATAAAATCTTTATAATCAAACATTTCTCACTCTTTATATGATGCTATTATTGCATCTATAGAACCTTCCAACATCAGAGCTTTTTGAAGTTTGTTCGCTGGCTGTTTTTCGATAGTTGCAACGATATTTTGTATATTTCTATTGGTTATCCCAATAAGAATCGCTTCGGTCGTTTTTTTTCCATTTGTGAACTCTTTCAACGTTTGAGAAAGTTCTATGAGAAAGCTTCCTTTAGAGAGAGTTTCTCAAAAAGGAGCATCAAGTTGTATCTGAGGAAAATATACTTGATTAAATACTTCTTCCATCCTCAACGAAGTATCTGATATGACGCCTTTTAGTGGTGAAGCAAATTGTTGTATTTGAGGAGTACTACTATTTAATCAAAGTGACAAAGCTGCTGCTACCATTCAGAACCTATTCATACTATGTTTAAGGATATAAGGGTTCTCGTATGATAGGATAGACGGACAATATGTCAAATAAATCGAGCATAATATAAAAACCTCTTCAAAAAGAAGAGGTTTTTATTTATCGAGAAGGATTTCTTGGTAGTAATTTAACTATAGAGTTTCTTAAACTATTTGCAGTAAGTTCGAGTCAAGCTCATGGAGAATCTATAACATGAGGTGTTATATTATAAATATCTGAATGCATAACAAAAATATTACTTGTTCATTGAAGAGCTCCTATTTTAGATATCAGTGGAACTTTTTTTAATCCTACTGATATTTTTGACTTTCTATTTTTAAATTCTGCTGAAGCTACATATTTGTAAGTACTTCCTTCTCTTTTCGCTTCTGCATACATATTTTGAATCTTGGTATCTTCTTCTTTTATTGCTTCTAGAAAATCTTTTGAATCTTCTATATTTCCGTATTTTTTATCTATTTCTTGTAATAACCTTTAGGTACATTATTTGTTCTTATTTT
>CAYUZH010000005.1:9123-11421 GCA_964449635.1 uncultured Candidatus Peribacteria bacterium
ATATCGTCCCACTCTACTTCATAGCCAGCAGTACGTATCAAAATAGTAAGTTTACGAGCAACATCGAGTCCATTGAGATCTTCCCAAGGATTTGGTTCCGTATATCATAAATCTCTTGCTTCTTTTACAATTTGAGAAAAAGGCTTTTCTCCCTTCTCAAGTTCTGATGCAATATATCCAAGCGTTCAAGAGAAACATCCTTCTATAGAATGGACAGTATCTCCTGTGTTTACTGCTCTACGAAGAGATGTAACCGCTCATCATCAAGCCATTACAGCAGTATTGAAATCATACACTCCATGATTTGAAGTGAGTTCACGATATATAGATTGTGAAACCATAGAAACTGGTTTTTTATTTGCCGTTACGACTCAAAGACCATATTCACTACTGATAGCCTTTCGATGAAATGAGTCAAGTTGAGAAGCCGTTACATCGACTATAATTGCTTCTCTTTCGTATCATAATCTTATAAGTTCAGAAAGAATGGTATCTACTGTTGGTAAATCTTTTCCATTTGTCTCTATGAGGCTCGCAACCATCTGTTTTCTTTTCTCCAATTCTTCTTTTACATCTTTTATTTGATTCATTACTGCTTCTGGAACTCATCCTTTGGGCATCCAAATTTTTTTACTCGATGCCATCCCTATGATACGTGTAGGATTGCGATTCTCTTCCCCCATATCTTTCTCAGCTACTTGCTTTAAAAAAGTACTTCCAACACTTCCTGTCGCTCACAATACGAAAACATTTTGAATCATATATACACAATTATTTTTAAAGATTTTATGTATTTTAAAAATAATAGAGCGTTTGTCAATTATGAATAGGGTTTTTGGAAGATGAAAAGGTGTTCGTGCCAAAAGTACTAATTCTCGTTGAGAGTTTCAGTCTGTATTTCAAGTTGGTCTACTGTCATCCATTCTATCTCGTCGAGTCGGAAGTCATATTTCTCCGTTAATATCGACTCCATCTCCTCTATCTGGTACTCTTTTTGATGATTAATAATAAAAATATTTCCGTCGGCGTAGTTAAGAACGATAGTTTGCATAAAAAAATCGTTAGATGATAAACGATCATGATCTAACGATTTTTGAGGAGAAAGCAAGAGAATTATTTTTTATTTTTTTACTTTTATTATTTTATTCTTTTATATTTTCATCGGGTTCAGGCAATAAACTCAATGTCTCATTCATCTCGAATAGATTGGAGTGTTTGCAGTAGTTTTGCCTCGAGAAAATTATTGTTTGGATAAGATTCTTCTAGGGATTTTATAGTTTTTGAATAAATATCTTTAAATAAAAATTCATCTGATATTTTAAAATTATCTTGAATAGCTAATCTAACTTGTTCTTTGGCACTACTGTAGAATATCTTTTGTGCTAAAGTCTTGTAAAGTTTTAATTGCAGTGATTCCGAACCAGCTCAAGAAAATTCACCTTCAGGAGCATTGCTAAATAGTTTTTTACTCGCTGAGACTATCCTTGAAAAATAAGTATCTAATTCAAATTGCTTCTTATTTATATAAAAGTCTTCTACTAGCCTCATAAGAGCACCAATTCATGTTGTTTTAAAGATAATTCACTTTGCTTGAATTTTTCCATTATTATCTTCCTCGTAAGTATAATCTGAAAATTTAGACCTTATAGTATTAAAATAGCTGAAAAGAAAACTTCTAATTTCAATGTATTCCACTCTATTTCTTATCTCATTATCAATGTCTTCATTTTCATCTCTCTCTTTATAAAATGCATACAGGGAATTATAAGCATCAAACCAAACTCCTGGTTTATTCAGTAAACCAACTATTTTCTCTACTATAAATCATTGTGAAAGAAGTCATTGTCATTTTCCTAACATCTTAATTACTCAATTTAATGGTCAATCTTTAGAGTTTAAATCCTGTACAAGAAGATGTGCAATTTTTATTTCAGAAACTGGACGAGGTAATGAACCAAAAATATCATAATACAATGATTTGTTAACAGGTTTCTGTTTAAAATTAATATTTATAAAAATTTTACCGAGCTCATATAAATCATAATCAAAAAGAAATATAACAGGGATATCAAGTTCAGTTTTATTTATAAAGGGATTCTCTTGAAAAAATTTTTTTAGTCCCTTGTATCTATGTTGACCATCAACGATAATCGCACATTGTTTAATATTTCAAGTGATTTTTAGCCTTGTTATTTTCGGAGTGTCTGTAACAATAATATCAATATATTCTTCTGTTCAATATTCATAATAAATTCCTGTATCAATTCCTAAAACAATGGGAGTAGAAAAGAGTGGGAC
>CAYUZH010000005.1:11431-21202 GCA_964449635.1 uncultured Candidatus Peribacteria bacterium
AAATATATTCGGCTATTTCTTTTACTCTTCATAACTCTTCATTTCGCTGAAATAACCTATCAGTTCCATCAATACGAGAAGTAAGTCGAGCAATTTGATCAAGTTCATCAAAAGACAGGGTTCAAAGATATGAACTTTTTCAAAATTGATTTACTAGAATTAGTAGTTTTGTAATTTCTGTCATAATTTAAAATTATTTAGGGAATATCTTACCTAACTCTTCGGATATTTTATCATGAATTTTAGTATCAATTATTCATCCTTTGATTAACTCATCAGTTTTATTCAACACAATATCGCTTATTGAGTTCATTATCGTACTCTCAATTTCTTTAATTTTCTTATAGCTAATTTCTTCATTAATTCTCAGTGTTGCTAATTCTACTTCTTTTTCTAAACTACCATTAATAATTTTAGTTTTATCATCTATTTTTGTATCAATACTAATAGCTATATCAGTTTGAATATCAGAGATGATTCTTTTACGAATATCTGGCCATTGTTTAAATCAAAGGTATCATCAAATAGCTAATAAAGTACTAAATATTCAAAATATTATCCAAAACCAATATTTTATTTGATTTAATGCTAAATCATAAGCATTTGATTTAAAATCTCACAGTACTTTAGATTCTGACAAAATTTTTATATAGTTTTCTAAAGGTTTATTAAATTCCTCATATTTTTTAGATAATTCTTCATTCTCCTTTTGTAATTTTTCATTAACTTCTATGAGCTTCTTCACTTGATTTTCATAGCATAATGCCTCCTTACAAGTATTTTGTATAGTAGAAGTCTCATTTATTACTTCATTTCATATTCCATCAGAAAAAATTGGAGATATAAAAGAGAAACATAAAGTAAAAATGAGTATAATCTTTTTCATAGACATTATTATAAAATTTTATATCTTCCCTTCGCTTTAAATGCTAGATACCCTCTATCTCTTAAAACTTGTAACTGCTGTCGTAATTTTGCTTCAATATTATTATTTTCAGGATATTTTTCTTTAAGTATTGTAGTAAAGTTATAGATATCTGCAATAGTGAATTCTTTTTTTCATATCATATCAATACATCGCATAGTATCTAAAAGCCATCCTTTTGCCTCTCATTTTGAGTTTTGTAAAAAGCACGTTTTTTCCCAACTCTCTAAGATTCTTTCTTTCTCCAAAAATTCTTTATCTTTTATATAAAAAATCTTCCCACTTTCAGGAATTCAAACAAGCGAGATATTGCACATAATATAATCTCCTCTGTCTTTGAGAACCCTCGGAGCTTGGATAATATTTTCTGGACGAATGAAAAACTTTGGAATGATAAGAAAGTTTGAAATTTCCAAATTAGGACTATACGTCAAAAAGAAAAAACTCGGATTTGTACTACTCTCAAGTCTCTCAATCATAGTTTTATACGAACCATCTGGAACGATTCTTCCAAGAGAATTGGATTTTTTTGCTTTGAGTTCAAAATCTTCTCTACATTTTTTACAGTAAAAATCGGCAACAGGCTTATTATTTGAGTATTGAATAATTGATTCTCAGCAAGAAGGACAATAAATGTTCTCGGCAGCCCAAAATTCAGTCATCTTCCTGATTTTCTGAGATGGCGATTTTAGTCAATTTGCTATGATTTCGTTGAGAAACATAAAAATTTCTTTTATCTATATATCTTATACTTCCCTACTTTGATATAATCCTCTTTCTCTCCTGCTGGTTTTTTCCCTCCTCCGATAACACCCAATACAAAAAGGAGATTCAGTCCGATAAATATAAAAAGTCCTCCAATAAGCATCGCCAAAAGTGCTGGAAATGCGATAACAATGATTCAAAATACGATAAGTCCAATAGGCAAAAGTTTCATAGTGAAAAAGTGAAAAAATAAAATTAACTTTCAAGTTCCTCTATATCCGCCCCGAGTTTTTGGAGATTTTCTACGAAATTATCATACCCTCTTTTGATATAATCTATATTGGTGATATGCGTCTCCCCAGTCACGAGAAGTGCGGCAATCACAACCGCTGCCCCCGCTCGTAAATCCCAGCTTGTCAGAGTCGCCCCGGCTTTAAAATGAGTTGGTCCAAAAATCATAGCTTGGTGTGGATTGAGAATCGCTACATTGGCTCCGAGTTTTTCGAGTTCAACGAGCCAGTTGAGGCGTGATTCAAAGAGGACTTCATGGACTTTTGACATCCCGTTGGCTTGCGTCAAAAGAAGCGTAAAGGGAGATTGTAAATCAGTTGGAAATCCTGGATAGATATTGGTTTGAAATGATGTTGGTTTGATATTGGTCGCTCTATACACACGAAGCGTATCATTTTCTTTTTCTTCTACTTTCACCCCAGCTTCTTTGAGTTTTTCGATAAACACATAGAGGTCCTCGATACGAGCGTTTTGGATGTCTATGTAGTCTTTTGCACAAAGAGCCGCGATGATCATATAGGTTCCTGATTGGATATAATCTGATACTACTTCAAACTCGATATCTGAAGCGAGAGATGCCACTCAAGTGATGATGATGGAGTGGTCGTAGCGAAGCTTTATATCCGCTCCTGCCGCTCTCAAGAAATCAATGAGGTTAATAACATGCGGTTCAAGGGCAATATTTTTGATAACCGTTTCTCAGGTTCTGAGAACATTCGCAACGATGATATTTTCTGTTGCGGTTACGGAAAAACCTGCATTCATCTCTCTTGCTCACTCTGATACTTTTCCATAGAGACGAATCATATCGCCTTCATAAGCGACTTCGTAACCGATTTTTTTGAGTCATTCGAGATGGTCGTCAACGGGTCTTTTTCCGATATTGCACCCTCCTGGCATAGGAATTTGTACTTCTCCAAAATGATGAAGAATGGGAGCCAAAAGCAGAACCGAAGCACGTACTTTTTTCATTTTTGCGACGTCAAAATTTCCTTTTTTGAGGTTTGTATTATCAAGCGTCAGAGTATCTCCTACGAGTTGGTACTGGATTCAAAGAGAAGAAAATATATCAAGAAATGTTTGGACATCTCCGATAACAGGGACATTTTTGAGAGTTACTTTCTTTCAGATAAGAAGCGCCGCTGCGAGGATTGGCAAGACAGCATTTTTACTTCCTGCGATTTTTACACTCCCACTGAGCTCTTTTCCTCCACGAATCAAAAACATACTCACTCATTTATAATATAGAATAGGTCTTCATAGTATAGAAAAACTCGTTTTTTTCAAATCAGAATAGAGAGGAAAAAAGAAACTTCCCTTTGACTCTACTCTCTAAAGCCCGTCTCTCAGAAAGAGAAAAATAGCAACTCTGAACTGATTTTGACAAAAAGCACAAAAACCATATCATCTTTGCGAATCAAATTGCTGTTTCTCTTCATTTTACCTTGTTAATTTTCAGCGCTTGTATGTTTGATATTCACCAGTTAAAACTCGAATTTTGAAAAGAAAACGAAGCCCTTATCAAAAACATTAGTCTCGATAATGAACTCGATTGTTATATTCTCGTCGACGCAAGAGAGAAAAAAATCTCAACTCTTGCTCTCAATACGCTTCTTGATGCCGTAATAGGAAATATATCAAAGTCTGATACGTATAAAGATTTTTCACGTGCGCTCGAGACGGTAAACCATATGTTCAAAACCCGGGAACGAGACGGAGAAAAAATCGGAGGGATTAGTATCTTTATCTGAATCAGAAACAAAGAAACGCTTACTTTCTCTACGGTGGGAACTCCTTCTGGATACCTTATCAAAAGAGATGGGGAAATCATCGAAATCACGGATAAAAGTGATACAAAAAAAGAGTTTAGCTTTATCTCGAGTGGAGATATCAATGATGGAGAGACTATCATCCTCTCTTCAAGCCGTTTGCTTGATTACCTATCAAAAACTGATATTCGTGAAAGCGTAATGGGACATAAATCTGAGACGATTGGAAAACATCTTGAACAAGTTCTTTCAGGAGAAGAACTCGAGGATAATATTTCGTTTATCATTTTGAGAAATACGTTTTTTGGAGATGTAAAAAGTACTACAAAAGTTGGGAAATACACAGAAATCGCCAAATATGCTGCGATGAAATGACTCGATAATATCGTTACAAAGCGTATATTTGCAAGCCTCCTTTCTCTCAAAGAAAAGGCTTGACAACAAGGACGCCTCATCAAAAACCTCCTTTTTGTCATCGGTATCTTGGTATCATTTGTCTTTTTGTATGGAATTATCTCATCCGTGATATCCTCAACTGGAAACTCTCAACTCGTCGAAGAATCAAAAAAGAATCTCAATCAAGCGAGAGAATTTATTCGTATCGCCAATGAAAATATCGCCAACCCTGATCTTTTTGACCTCAATATGAAAAAGGCAGAGGATTTAGTAGCCGATATCAAAGAAAAACAACTTTTTCTCAATGATATCAATAAAATTCTCGAAGATATCACCGTTATCAAAAAACAATTTAACGGAGTCCAAGCATTTGAAGAAGATAGTACGAATCTTATCACCAATTCCCTTCCAAAAGATTCGATAAAGATTCTTCGTGAAGGAGGAAGAACCTATATCTTAGGAAGAAGAAGTATCACAGGACCCGTTATCCCAGGAAAAGAATCAAAAACCTATACGTTTGATACGCTCGACCAAAAAGATTTTTTCAAAGATGCTGAATTTTTTGGAAGTGATATCGTGATTCTCACCGAATTTTCAAAACTCGTAAACTTTTCAAAAACTGGATACTTCCGTTACCTCGATACGATTGGACAACCTGCTTGGGAAGATTCTCTCCAAGTTGATAGTTTTTATCAAAATATTTACCTTCTCAATAAAGAGAAAAATCAGATTATAAAACACAAGAAAAAAGGAGAAAACTACGAAGCAGGAAGTAATTTTTTAACTCCAGAAGATAGTAAAAATATCGGAAAAATACTCTCGTTTGGTGTCGATGGAGGAATGTATCTTTTGAAACAAGACCTCTCTATGATTAAAGCATTTTCTTCTCCGAAATATAGACTTGAAAAATTAATCATCAATAAGCTCCCAAAAAACTATAGTGTTGAAGGCAATGAAAATGATGTCGAACTCAAAGTTCGCCAAGAACTTTCGTATGTATATCTCTATCTCAACCAAAAAATATGGGTATTTAAACCAAATACAACAAGATATACAGATACAAAATCTCTCACCTATCTTGGACAAATAGAAGGAAAGAAATTTAAAATCAAAGATTTCTATGTTGGAAAAGATGGACAAATAGATATCCTCAACGATGATGGAGTGTACAGACTCGAGTTTGAAGTCAGTGATGATAAATTGATAGTACGATAAAAACAAAAAACTCTTCTTGATACCAAGAAGAGTTTTTTTAACTACAAAATATCGTTTTTAATCCTTTTGCATATCGTGGAGGGATTTTCAAAAATTTTATCAATCCATATATTATCCCCTGAATACAAAGAGTCACGATAATCGCTCCACCAACGGTATAGTAAAATTTTTCTTGCCAACTGAATCCAAGAGTATATTTTTCAAAATACACAATAAAAGGAATATGAGCGAGGTATAACGTAAGGGTTGAACCTCCGAGCCATAAAAGAGGTTTTTCTTAAAATCCATAGTGCACATTTTTTTTCCATTATGTAAAATTAAGCAGCAGAGAAGATACAAAAAGCCCATAAATGAGATAGGCTTCTTGAGCTGGGTATTTATATTCCTGAAGACGTAGTATATCATGTCCCCATCAAAAGAGTTCGTATTGTTGATACACAAGAAGTAATCAAAATACTATCGTCATTCATATCTTTTTCCAAAGATTTTGTTCTTTAAAAAAGACTCCATACAAAAAAAGGAGCAAGTATGGGACAAGAAAAAATATCCCTCTCGTGATTATCTCTTTATATTCTCAAAAGTAGGCTTGTTGAAACCATTGCCAGATAAATTCATAGCCAATAAACAGGAGAGTGAGAAATGTATATTTCCACTGTATCTTTGAAAAGAACCAAACAAAAAGCGGTCAAAAAATAGCTACGAGAAGGTATATACGGATAATCCATACATATCCTATTCCCGTCCAAAGAAGATACGAAGTTTGTATCTCTGTTTGTGTAAAAGGAAAAGGAGTATAGTTATTTATATCGAGCCAATAAAAAGTTCAAAAAAAGAGGGTTAAAAATATCCACGTTGGAAGAACAAGCCTTGTAAATCTTTTTTTCAAGTACGAAAAAAACGAAAACTTTGCTTCTCTTTTTTTATTGGTCATATGAAATAAATACCCTGAAAGGATAACCATCAGAGGGACATCAAACGATCTGATATTTTCTATCCATATCGGTGGAAAAGTATGAGCCAGAATAATACAAAAGAGCCCGATGATTCTGAGGATATCAAGCGAAAGATCACGATGAGAGGAAGAATCCATTTCTTTCATAGAGAAAAAGAGAGAGATTATTTAGCAAAAAATATTTCTTTTTTCTTCATCCAAAAATCACTTTGTCTCACAAGCTGTTTTTTATCTGCTTCATCTTCTAACAATTCTTTGAGAGCTTCTTCGGTAAATATCGTATTTTGACTTCATTTAAAAAGAACAACCGATTTATTTCCGATACTTTCTAGATAGGTTTTCAGTTCCTTTCCTGCTTCTCTAGAAGAAGTGAAATCTTTGAGAAGTCATTTAAAATTATTCTTAAGAAGCTCTGAAACAACATACGTTTTCATCTCTGGTCATACCGTAAATATAAAATCAGCATCAAGGAGAGCTGAAACCAATGATCTATGAGCATTTTCAGAATTTTCTCCCAGTTCTCTCATATCTCAGAGAAGAAATCAAAGCTTGTATTCAGGCACCAACGTTTCTCTCAGGGTTTTTGTATTTTCTATCATCACTTTCATACTTTCTGGTGCCGCATTGTAGGTAGAATCTATCAGAATATTTTCTCCGCTCGAAAAAACGTAAAACCTCCCGGGCTGGAGTTCAAGGTGAAAGGTATGAGTTTCTTGATGAATAGAACCTTCTCATATATAAGAAGCCATATCAATTCATAGAAGAATATATGCCATATTTTCCTTCCCCATCAGGTTTGTTTTTATCTCTCAAAATTCTCCACGTATATATGAGAGAACATTTCCTTCTTCTGTTATATAGCTTATATCTTGTACCTCTAAATCTCACTGATTATAAAAACGGATTTCTGGCCTCAAATTCTCCGCATGTTCTCGACAATAGTCATCAAGTGCATTGAGATAGACTCTCTTGCGAGCTGACTTCATAAGGAGAAATTTTTCATTTCCGATATCCTCAACAGATCCAAAGTACGCACTATGAACCGCGTCAAGTTTTGTGAAAATCGCTATATCTGCTTTTGTAATCATCGTGAGGAATTTCATATCATGCGGGTGGTCGATTCCATACTCAAGTACGAGAATATCAGGAGTATTTTGAGGACGAAGAATTCAAGAAAGGATTTTAAAGAGGAGTCACAAGAGATTAGAAATAGTTGGTTCGTATGATTCTATTTGAAAAATAGAAAGAATCAGTCCTATCTCTGAGTTAAAATTCTTTGGAGAAGTATAAATACGCTTCTCTGGGAGAAGTTGTTTAAGAACCTGTGTCACAATCATACGACAGCTCGTTTTTCAAACACTTCCCGTAATCCCTATGATAAGAGGACGGGTACGTCTGAGATAAAATTTTGTTAAAAATCCGATAAAAAAATAATATATTTTCAATAAAAATGTTTGCATAGAAGGTTTATTGGAAGTTATAATACATAAAAGAAATATTTTGATGGCGGAAGAAAGTTTCCAAATCATCAAGATTCGTCGTAATCGTGGAAGTATTTCTGAGAGGATGAAAACCAAGACGTTTCCCTTTGAGAGAAGATTCTAGATACAGAGGTATATTTTTCTCTGTATTGTGAAGAAGAGCAAACGGACTCACGCTTCCAGGAGTGACTCAAATAGCAGACTCCATCGTCTCGGGACTTACAAAAGATAGTTTTTTATGACCAAGTACTTTTGCAAATTGGTTTGTATTCAAACGAAAGTTTTCTGGCAACACCACCATATAGAGTTTTGTCTTTTTGTCATCCGTAACGAGCAGGCTTTTGACATGAACATCTTCTCAGACGTCGACATCGTGACACTCGTCACAAGTAAAAACGGCTTTATGTTCGTACTGTTTAAAATCTATTTGAAGATTTTTGAGGATTTGTATAAGAATGGATTCCATAGTATTTTAAAATACAGTTATTTCATTTTGGAGCATTTGTTCGAGAGTTTGCCTCTTACGTATTTCAACGATATCTCCATTTTTTCGAACGAGGAGTTCACCAGCTTCTGGAAATGAATTATAGTTTTTCATACTCATACTTGCATTGTAAGCTCCGGCTCCATCAAATACAATCATATCTCCTTTTTTTGCTTCTCCAAGCTCTCTTTCTTCTATTGTCTCTTGTTCATAGAGTTTACAAGTAAGTAAGTCTCCACTCTCACAACAGTGTCCTATCACGACGTATTTCTTTGTATTTTGTCCTCATCAAGCGACATATATCGGTTGTTGGACTCCATACATCGTCGGTCTTGGCATCTCTGTCATCCCTGTATTTACTTTTATAAAGGTATACCCTTCGCTGCCAGTATCAACAATATCTACTACTTTTGCAATAACAGAGCACGTATTGATAACAAGATATTTACCTGGTTCTATTTCTAGTTTGAGTTGTCTCCCTGTCTTTTGTTCAAAGTCAAAAAATACCTGTTTTACTTGTTCTCCGATTGCTTGTAAATCAGCTGTTTTTTCATACGGCATAATCGCCATTTTGAATCATCCCCCCATATCAAATATCTCGACATCAGGGAGAGTTTCTATAATGTTAAGTCAAAATTTTGCTGATTCTACCCAACTCTCTGGAGTATTTTCTGATCCGATATGTTGATGAAATTTTGTTATTTTGAGATTATATTTTTTTGCTATCTCAAGAACTTGAGGAATATATTCATACCAAATTCAAAATCCTGATGTTTTTCCTCCTGTTGATATCTTTTTAAAAGCTCCGCTTCCACTCAAAGGATTGATACGAATTCACACATTCTTTCCAGGAAATAACTCCCCAAATACTTCTATCTGATGAAGACTCGTCGCTACAAAAAAGACTCCTTCTTGGATAATTTCTTTCAAGTTTTCTTCTGAAGGAAGTTCTTGAGAAGAGAGTTGAATATCTGTGGCAGCAACTCCTGCTAAAAGAGCTCTTTTCACTTCGTAGTACGAACTCGCATCTATCTGTATTCATTTTTTTGAAAAAAATCGCAAGATGTTTTTGTTGCTATTTGCTTTCATCGCAAAGCGAACGGTATGCCCAAAAGCACTTGGAAACTGGAGCATCGCTTGTGCACACTTTTCAAGCTCTTCTTCACTATACACATAGATTGGAAGCGTATAGTGTTCTTTTATGTATTGAAGCTGTGTATCTGTAAGAAAGAGATTCATATATTTTGGTTAGAATTCAAGTGTGGAGTATAGAGAGAATTTCCTTATTTTCAACTCTCTTTGCTTTTATCACCATAAATATATGAAAAAATGACTGAGTGTTCTTGGAGTTTTTCTGGGTGCCACTGAACGCCATATATTGGCAGATTTTCATGTTCCATCGCTTCCTGTATACCTTCGTGGCAAGCAGAGGATTTTAAACCACTTCCCCATGTTTTTATCGCCTGATGATGAACAGAATTCACAAGAATTTCTTTTTTCCCAAAAATACGATGAAGAAAAGAATCGAATCAATATAAAGAAGCATGGGATTT
>CAYUZH010000005.1:21212-24863 GCA_964449635.1 uncultured Candidatus Peribacteria bacterium
ATACGAATCGGATGGACGGTCGTATATCTTTTTTCATACTGGTTATGGATATGGTGAGAATCGAGATGTTGATGAAGCGTCCCTCAAAGGAAAACATTGATAAGTTGCATCCCTCGACAGATTCAAAAAAGGGGCTTTTTCGCTTTTATGACAAGGTCGATAAGATGAAAAGCACTTTTATCTTGGATATAACAAAAATTGACCGCACCATTTGGTTCTTCGAAATAATAATCTGGACAGACGTCTCTTCCTCCTGGTATCAAAAAGCCATCCAGTTCTTGAACAAACTGCTCTATATGAGAACTATCATATGGGATAATAACCGCTCTATATCAAGTATTTTCGACCATTTGCACATAATCTGGTGACAGATGATAAAAAATACCTTTTTCGTTTTCTTCGGCAAATGCCAGAATTCAAATTTTTTTCATAATAGTTACTTAGGGAAACACGAAATAAATCAGGAAACGTGCAAAAACGAGTAGATCGAGGACAAGGTGAATCTCGCAATATTGCGAGAGAGAAGGTACTCTGGAGTAAGATAAAATTTTTCCGAAAGAGCTTACTAATGGGGTAAGTGATTGAGAAAAAATTGAAATCTGACGAAGAGATGCGAAGTTTTTCCGCGTTTCCTTAGGTTATCAGAATCTCGAGAGGAAGAAGAGTATCTATTTCTTCACTCACTCAAAAAATAGTCGCTTGAATACTATATTTACAAACTTTTTCTTTGGAAGAATAGGTATTGATAAACCTCGCTGCTTCTTTGAAGTAATCCGTATTCGTAATGTGAGAAGAGGATTTTTCAGGGTATGCAATAATAAATATAGTGAGTTTTGTTCATAAAACAACGCTTTCAATAGGAATTATCCCTATTCTCTCTTTGAGAAAGCTATCAAATATACGTTTCACATCAATATCTCCAGGCCGAGAACTGTATTCATTTTTCAGCTAAAAATTGAGCAATTTGAGGAAAATCTTTTGGAAAATTGTTCGGTTTTGAATTCATAATTTTTTTGTTTAAAAGGTAATGTTTTTAAATTCTTTGACTTACTCAAACGAGTGTAAATATCTCTTGTCTATTTGAAAGAGCCGATAAAACGGTAAGAACATCTTCGCTCACCTGTTTTTTCACGTCATTTGGATTTATAGTTGCTCAAAATCGGCCTCGAAATAAACAAAGTTCTAAAAAGTAGCTTGATATGAGAAAGGATTCTTTGATATCAACAAATCTCTCCTCACTTACTTTCGTCTCTGTATCTCCTACCTGATAGTGTAAAACCTCTCTGAGATCTCAGAGGAGCGTCATCATTTTCCTACGGAAAAAGTAGATAAGACTAAGCTTAATAAAGTAATGATATGTTGAACTAAAATCAATAGCTCCAGGCTAAAAATTGTTCGCTACTTTGTGGAGCAACCTGAGTAAAAAATGTTGGTATATTTTTCATAAAACGAAAAATTAAAAAAATAAAAAAGAAGTTCGAGATACGAACTTCTTTTGACCTTTTGTGAGTAATTAACACACTCCAAAAAACCATGAGGAATTCATATCTCAAAAGTTTTTTGTCCAACAAGATGTAAAAAATAAGTGTGTCATAGTTTTTTAGTAAATGTATTTTGAGAATATGGATTTTGAAAAAGAAGTCAAATTTACTCTGTAAGTGCACTCAGTATATTGTTATATCATCAGATAACTTGTGCTTTCATATCAGGAGTAATTTCATGTGCAACTGGAAGCAATTTTGCGTTTGGGTTTTCTTTTAGGAGGTCTGCCCATTTTTTCACATTCAAATTCTTTACAGAGATTTTGAATGATTTGTTTGACATATACATATATTGTGTAATATAGTTTTACTTTAAGAAATTTTATTTCCTGATATCTTTAAATATGACTCTCTTAATAGCAAACAGAGATTGAGTTCTTTTTAATGAGAATTTTCCAGAATGAAGCAAACAAATTAATTTTTGAAAAACAAAAGAGGTCTATAGATTACCAAGTTGACTTTTTGCTCTCGTACACAAATGAGTTCTCACCGCTTTCGATGATCCAAAATTTACTTGAGAATGTGTAGATAAAGCAGTAACCAGTACATATTCAAGCGCTGTTCTTTTCAAGAGAATTGAAGCCACTGGTGTTTCAACTACGCATAAAGGAATTCTAAATTCAAATACTAGTTTAGAAACTCCTCTTGATATGCTTCCCTTTGAGCTTATTTGGAGAAGGTACAATGTTGACGGAAATAGCTGGGCAAAACGACATCCATGAAACAAATATAAAATTTGAGAGAAGTACGATGATATCATTTACGAAGCTTGTTTAAAATGGTCAGTTATCACTTCTCAGTGAGAGCAAATAAATGACCCATTTCTTGTGCTTGATGAAAATTTTAAACCTCTCTTACGAGCTGATAGGCTTCCTCGACTTACACATTCAAAAACAGGACAAGAACTTGAATATACTTCTGTAGTTCATCCAAACAAAGGATGAGAAATAGCTAAAGATGAAGTGGTAGATGCTTTATCTAGATTTTCTATGAGAAGTGAAGAAATACGTAAGATGCTAGCAACGGTTCAACAAGTAACCTTTGATACGTATGCGGAAATAGGAAGAGTAAATGCAGACGGGAAAATCGAAGTTGGAGTCGATAACTTGGCAAGATTAACGCTTTGAGATGAGATTGATCTTGATACGGTTAGAAATATGGATCTTAAAAAGATAGAAATAAATGGAGAAACTTATGAATTCCCTGAAGATTCATTATGAACCAATCTCGCCGATGTACTTTGAAAGACTCCTCAAGCCATTACGCGAATAATTGAAGCTCGACATTCTGGAAAACAATTTTACAGAGATCTTGTAAAGCTTAAAAAAAATGAACTTTTCGATGGTGTTCGTAAAACATATAATAAGTGAGCAGCTGAAGAAACAACTCACAAAGTATACATTCCTATCGTACAAGCATTATCAAATAGATTCGGAAAAGAAGTATGACTTGTACTCCTTAAAGAATAATTTTATCTTTAAATCTTATTACTTTTGTCTTCTCCTGTCTTCAAATTCTTCTCGATATAAAATCCACCTTCTTTTTCTACTTCTCAGAAAATAATGAGAGAAGAGAATCATTTTTTATCAGCATATTGGAGGGCTTTTCAAAGTTTCTTAACTGAGAGTCCAACGAGGACTTGCTTTCATCCATGACGAAGAGTAGAAGCAATCTTTTGAATGTCGGAGAAAAGATTCTCTTCAAGAAGCGGGATATATATAAGTTCTTCTTTTGATTCAAGGATTGATTTTGTCAGTCCCCAATTTTCTAAGAAAATTTTCATCGTCTCATCTCCAGGAGCGAATCCAATAGCAGAAATCGGTTCTTTCATCCCAAAAATACTGGCGAGTCCATTATAGCGTCCTCACCCGAAAAGACTTCGACTATTTTCAGGATTTGTATCAAACATCTCAAAAATGATACCGTCATAATAATCAAACCCTCTGATAAGCGAAGCGGAAAATTTTACTACATCGCCAAAATTTGATTGAAGAGAGGAAAATATTATTTTGAAATCAGTGAAAAATGGAATATCGGAGAGAACTGGAAAACTCTTTTCTAAGTCATCTATACTACGAGCCTGCATAAAAAGGTGAATTTTTTCGATATC
>CAYUZH010000005.1:24873-25286 GCA_964449635.1 uncultured Candidatus Peribacteria bacterium
AAGATCGAGGCAGGGAAATACGAGCTTGCGCTTGAAGATGTCAATATTTCAAAGTTCATTCACGAGTTTCTCAAAATCGTCTTTTCTCAATTTTTCATATTTATCGAGAAGTCTCATCAAATTCTTTTTTGTCTCATCATCCTGAAGTCCAAGAATCGTACTAAAAAACGTATTGATGAGTTCACGGTGATTCAGCCTCAGTTCGTAGCTTCCTGCCGGTGGATTAAACGCACGCATGATATCAAGAGTAAGGGAAAGAATCTCGATATCAGCATTGAGCGAATTTTCTCCAAAAAGATCAGCATTAAGTTGCCAAAACTCACGATTACGTCCTTTTTGTGGTTTTTCGTTACGATAAAAGTTAGCGATAGAAAACCATTTGACTGGTTTTTCACACTCTTTCCAGATACGGC
>CAYUZH010000006.1:0-19308 GCA_964449635.1 uncultured Candidatus Peribacteria bacterium
CGATTTCATTTAAACGTATTATCAACGTACCAGCCCGTAAGATCGGAGCCAAAGCGATTGAACTCATGGATACGGTAAAGGAGAACTATGGACTCAACTACGCTCAAATATTAGAAAATATCGATGATGTCGAAGAAATTGCCTGAGCTGCCAGAGGAAGCCTCGGGGTATTTGGAGAACTCTATAAATTTTTACAAAATAGTTTGAGTAGCCATTATTCACTCTCTCTTTTTCTCTCAAGTCTCGTTGATACTATCAGTTACAAAGACTATCTGAAAGGGGATTATACCGAAGCGGAGTATGAAGCGAAAATAGAAAATATCAACGAACTTATCAATGTGCTCTCAACATACGACGGGATGGAGCCACGAGTGGCACTGGAACAATTTATTGACGAAGTATCGCTTCTCTCAGAACTCGATGGGGTCAATGATAATGCTGATTATGTTACCTTGATGACCATTCATACTGCCAAAGGGCTCGAACGAGAAAATGTATTTATCGCAGGACTTGAAGATGGGATTCTTCCTTATATCCGAACGGTTAGCAACCCAAGTGAACTCGAAGAAGAACGTAGACTCATGTATGTTGCGATGACTCGTGCAAAAGAAAAACTCTTTATTACAACGGCTCGTGAACGCTATCAATTTGGAGAATACATCCGAAACCCGATTTCTCGTTTTATCAAAGAAATCCCGAGCGAATTTATCGAAGAACTCGAAACAGTAAGCGAAGTAAACTACTTTTCCAATAGTTTTAGCGGTATGTTTGGAAGCGGGGAAAATTCTTACACTGAACCAAGAAGTATCGTTCCATGAATCGCAAAACCAAAAATCGAAAACAATGTGGCTGATTTCTCTGTTTGAGTCCAAGTCCTGCATCCAAAATTTGGAGTGGGAACGATTCGTGCGATGAACGGAGATATCGCTGATATCAACTTTGCTGAAGGAGTAAAAAAGATGAACATCAAGATAGCACCGGTGAGGAAGATGTAGAAAAAAGAATTTTTATTTTCTTAATACAAAAAATATGTCATTTCAAACACCAATAACAATATCAGAAGCAATAGAAAATATTGATAATAATAGGTATTTACTACCATCTATACAAAGAGAGTTTGAATGGGAACATACAAAAATAGAATGGCTTTTTGACTCTATCATGAGAAACTATCCAATAAGCTCGTTTCTCTTTTGGAGAGTTGAATGAGAAACAAAAAATTCATACAAGTTTTATAAGTTTATTAAATCTTATAGACAAGAATATCATACTCATAATGAGGAAATCAACACTAATTGAATGAATGACTTTACTGCTGTTCTAGATTGACAACAAAGACTTACTTCTCTTTATATAGGTTTAAAGTGAAGTTATGCCTACAAAAAAGCAAGAGTAAACTGGTCAGATACAGAATATGCATTACCAACGAGACATTTATATTTAAATATTGAAACTCCCTTAGAAGATGAAGAAGATGGAAGAATATATGAATTTAAATTTCTTACAGAAGATGAATATAGCGAAAATAGAAACAAATGGTTTAAAGTTTGAAAGATATTAGATTTAAGAGACAACTTTGATTTCAATGAGTTTTTAGATAATAATAACTTAAAAGAAAACAAATTTAGTTATAAAACTCTTTCAAGATTACATTCGGTTATTCATTCAGAAAGAATTATAAACTTTTTCCTAGAAAAAGAGCAAGATATAGATAAAGCTCTAAATATATTCATAAGAATAAATAGTGGTTGAGAACCTCTCAATTTTTCTGATTTGATAATGTCTATTGCTGTGGCAAATTGGCAAGAAAGAAATGCAAGAAAAGAAATTCATAAACTTGTGGATGAGATTAGAGATAAAGGTTTTTTTATAACAAAAGACTTCGTTTTAAAAAGCTTCCTTTTGCTTCATAGTAAAGATATTAAATTTAAAGTTACTAACTTTAGTACAGAAAATGCCAAAGATTTTGAAAAATTTTGGAATAAAATTAGTAAAGCTATTCATGATACCTTTGATTTAGTAAAAGATTTTTGATTTGTAGAATCAACCCTCAGTTCAAAAAATGCTCTTCTACCAATAGTCTACTATATTTATTACATACAAGATTCGGAATGATTTACAACAAGAAAATGATTTGAAGAAGATAGATATATTATAAGGAAATGGCTTCATTCTGTATTAATAAAAAGAATTTTTTGATGACAATCAGATCAAATACTTTCGCAAATTAGAGGTGTCTTTACTGAAGATATATCTCAATATTGAATAAAGGAAGACTTTAAACTGTTTCCAATAAGAGAAATTCAAGAGAGACTAAAAGGAACAACAAAAGATATAACTTTAGATGATGACTACATCAATAATTTACTACAAACTCAAAAAGATAGTTCTTTAGCATTTTCAATACTTTCAGTTTTATATCCTCAGTTAGACTATAAAAATTGAAACTTTCATAAAGACCATTTACATCCCATTTCGCTTTTCAAAAAAACTTACTTAAGGGAAAGAGAAATTAATGAAGAAAAATTTGATATATTTCTTGATTGTAATAATAACAATAATTTACAGTTGCTAGATGCTAATGAAAATGAGTCAAAAAATGACAAGAATTTAAAAGATTGGATAAATTACGAAAGTAATAAACAAAATATCTCAACCGAAAAGTTTTGTGAAAATCATTTAATTCCTACACTTTTAGAATTCGAAAATTTTGATTCATTTATTGAGAGAAGAAGAATTATTCTCATTGAAAAATTAAAAGAGTCTATAAACTTATAATCTATGCCCTCACTTAACGCCACCCTCCAACATCTCAAATCCCTCAAAACGGAAGACTTCACTTTGCCTTCGTTTTTTATCGGACACGGAAGCCCGATGAACGCACGAGAAGAGAATGAAATCACAAGAAATTGGCAGGAAATAGGGAAGAATATTCCTACTCCTAAAGCTATCCTTTGTATTTCGGCTCACTGGGTAACAAACGGAACAACGGAAGTCACAACGAATGATACTCTAAAAACGATTTATGACTTTTATGGGTTTCCTCCAGAACTCTATAATCTCAATTATGACGTACAGGGAAGTCCTCAATTCGCAAAAGAAACACAACGCATTATTGAAACTCCAAAAATTCTTTGAAGTGACGAGTGGTGAATCGATCACGGTGCGTGGTCAGTACTGATACAAATGTACCCTGAGAAAAATATACCTGTTTATCAGCTGAGTCTCGACTATGGAAAACCGTTTTCTTTTCACTTAGAACTTGGTACACACTTGAGAGAACTCAGGAAAAAATGAGTCCTTATCATCGGAAGTGGAAACCTCGTCCACAATCTTGGGGCTCTGAGTTGGGGAAACAATACTCCCTATGATTGGAATATTGAGTTTGATACAAAAGCAAGTCAGTTTATCAACGAGAGAAATTTTGAAGCGCTGACAAAAAGAGAAAACTTTTGAAATATTTTCTCTTTGGCTCATCCAAGCTATGATCACTATCTTCCACTTCTCTACTTTGCTGGAACGATTGGGAGTGATGAGAATATCGTTTCTTTTAACGAAGAATTTCAAATGGGAAGCCTTTCTATGAAGAGTTTTATGGCATATTAAATCTTGCCAATTTTTATTTTACTTTGATGATTATTCACTATAATCCTTTCGCATTGTCATTCTTACGGAGGCAGAATCTTCCTTGTATTCTTTAATAAAGGTAGATTCCGTTCTATAAAGGGATGACATTCTTCTGTCTCTTTGTCATTCCCGTGTATACGGGAATCTCTTATACAATGATTATGCATAATAAATTAGTAATAGCAGAAACAACGTAAAAGCGATTTCTCTCTTTGGTCGAAATGACAATCTACAAAAAATTATTTTCCCTTTTTACTTTTTCTCCTTTCTCTTTATGTCTTTCAATTTCAGTGCTGTAAACCTTGGTTGTAATAAAAATATGGTCGATCTTGAATTTGCGATGGGAGAAATCCTCAAACTTCAAGAAAAATACGATGTTGAATTTTACGAAAATCCGGAAGATGCCGACTATGTTATTGTCAATACTTGTGGATTCCTCTCAAGTTCTCGTGCTGAATCAGAAAATACCGTTTCTTACTTTGATAAACTTGGTAAAAAAATCATCGTGATGGGATGTTATATCCCTGTTGCCAATGATAATTTTTTTGCTCGCCTCAAAAATTTGCATGCAATGGTACCATTTATCAATTATTCCAACGTAGAAGAACTCGTCACCGGAAAAAAATCAGACGCTCCAAAAAAACTTGCCCTCAGTCTTGCTGGACTCAAAAAAGCAAAAGAAATGATACAGTGACCAGACAAAGAAGAACAACTTGAAGAGTATCTCAAAAAAATTGACAAAGAACAGGCTTTTATCTGGAAAGGGTCTGAAACAAGAGCCTACTTCAACGCTGCATACGGATATGAGTTCCTTAAAATAGCCGAAGGATGTGATAATAATTGTAGTTTTTGTATCATTCCAACGATTCGTGGGAGACAAACCTCTCGTCCAATAGAATCAATCCTCGAAGAAGTAAAAACGATGCTCCAATCAGGAGTAAAAGAAATTCAGATACTGAGCCAAGATACGACGAGATATGGAACCGATATCTATAAAAAAGCGATGCTTTTTGAACTTCTTGAACAGATAGACGCACTAGAAGGAGACTTCAAAGTAAAAGTATATTATCTTTATCCAGATGTGGTTACACTTACCCATCTGAAAAGACTCAAAAACCTCAAAAGATTTCTCCCATATTTTGATATCCCGCTTCAACATATTAGTCCAAATGTCCTCAAAAGAATGGGAAGATTTTACGATGATACACATATCCTTTCTCTCCTCGATTTTATCAGGAAAGAATTTTCTGACTCGTTTATCCACACCAATTTTATCGTTGGTTTCCCTGGAGAAACGGAAGCTGATTTTGAGATGCTTCTTGAGTTTGTAAAAAAATACCGCTTTGAAAGTATCAGCTTTTTCGAGTACCATGACGAGCCGCTTGCGGCGAGTTCAAAACTCGACGGGAAAGTTCCTCATAAGATAGCACTTGCAAGACTTGAAAAACTCAAAAAAGTCGTCAATACTATTTATGACGAAAAGATAGAAGAACGAAAGGGAAGAGAACTCACAGGATATGTTATGAATATCGAAGGAAATAAAATAACCGTGAGATGGGAAATGCAAGCTCCAGAAATCGATGAATATGATGTCATAACGAAAAAGAGTATCTTAGAAGGAGAAATTGATTTAGGGGAGAAAGTAACTTATATTTTAAAATAATGTATGCTTGATAGAGTTTCAAGTTGAAAACACGATTTTTCTAACAAAGAAAGAAGTATTGTAGTAGAAAATGAGAGAGTAATAACTCAAATACAAAGTATTTTAACAAATAAAAGTTTAGAAGAATTTATCAGATTCCCAGCTGATATAATAGACGTATTGGCAAGAGAAAAAATCCCTGAACATATTCTCATGAGATATTCTCTCAGTATTATAGATGTAGAAAGCTATCATTGAATTTATGATCCAAATGAAGAAGTAGAAATACACTTATGATGAGAAACAAATATGGTTCTTAATTACGAAGAGAGAAGGGTTGCAAATCTCTGAATCTCAGAGGAAAAATGAAATATTATTTTCAATGAAATTCAATGCGCAAAAGATGATGGGAAACATTGACAAAACTTTAGAACCGCTACCTTTAATTGGAAAAAAGCTTTAGTACTCTTATGAGAAGAATACATAAAAAGAATTTTTCAGGTAAAACACTCTTTTATACTCCCTTCTAAAAGAGATAAATGGTCTACCATTTGGACAAGCTCTCAAGCTTGATGAAGAGGATACAAAATATATGATCAAACAGCACTTGAATTGTGATATACTTACAATCCAGAAACAGAACTTTATGAAAAAGATATTTAAAGATTATATAAATCATACTCTCTATAATTTAAACATACACGAAATATGTTAGACAAGGTAACTTCAAATCCGAGAGAAATACAAGAAAATGATTTCTTATCTTTTGAATATCTCAAATCACTTCACGATATTGAAGATATGTACCAACTTATAGAAACAAGACATTGATTAAAAAGAGAAGAATTATTTAAAAAGGTACCACAACAAATTACTGTAACAAATAATAGAGATGTTGTATACGATGACTATATACTTCTAAAAATAGCAATTTTTTACCTTGAAGGAATAATAAATAAAGAAATAGTAGATTTTATAGACTATGAAATTTATAGAAATGAAGAAAGAGACGTTTCTAAATTACTTTCTAGATATAAAGCAATGTGTTTTTCTGATCAACTCAAATCAAAAATCAAAACCGTTAGAAAAGAGAAAAACAGAATTATTAACAGATTTATTGAGTACTGAAAGTTAGAAAAAGAAATACAGGAAATAATATCTCTTACGTGATTAAATAAAGATAATATCTTCTCAAAAATAAGTTTGAAATTATTTGATAATTCTAAATTTCCATTTTCACAAATTGTGAGAAAATACCTTCAGCACATAAAAGGAGCCTCTTACGAAGACTTAATAGATGAAAATTTTTCTATACATTCTTTAAGGCATTACCTTAGAAAAATATTTTCAGAAAATGCTCGTTCTTTCCTATTACGGAATGTAGCTAGAAAAGTAAAACAAAAAACAAACACAGCTTTACAGACTTAAAATATTTTTAATCTAAAAACTATGAAAAAAATTGCCCTCCTCTCTGGTTGACCAGGATATGAAAAAGAAGTAGCAAAAAGAAGTGCTCAGTTTTTTAAAACAAATCTCGAAGAGTCTTTTGATTACTATGAACTTCCAGAACAACTGAATGAGTTTATACAAAATAAAGACTCCTACAAACTCGCTATTCCTGTTTTTCATGGAGAGTATTGAGAAGATGGAAAAATATTTGGATTTCTTGAAGTGCTTTGAATTCCATATACATTTTCTCCGTTTGATGTTCATAGCCTTTGTATGAATAAATTTCGTACGAATGCTATTTTGTCGTTAATCTGAATACAAGTCGCCTCACAGTATTTATTTGATGGAGATACCGAAAAATATAAAGACTTCCCATATATCGTAAAACCAAATCACGGAGGAAGTTCGTTTTATACCCATAAAGTACAAAATAGAGAAGAACTAGAACAAGCTGTTCAAGATATAAAGAATCATACAACCGATCAGATATTGATTCAACAGTTTATTACTTGAGAAGAATACTCTGTCCCTCTCGTAAATGGAAAAACACTTCCTATTATGAAAGTCGAAAAAAAGGAAAGCTGAGCTGTTTTTGATTATACTTCAAAGTATGAAGACGAATCATCGATGAAAGAAACATTTCCAAATATTGAAGTTTGACTCAAAGAACGTCTCGAAAGTTCTTCGAAACGTATTTTTGATTTTCTTTGATGTAAATGAGTGGCGAGAATTGATTATATCGTACAAGACGAAATTCCATATTTTCTTGAAGTAAATACCATTCCTGGAATGACAGAAGTTTCGATTCTCCCAAGAGCTTGGAATCTCACTGGAAAAACAAGCCAAGAACTTATAAAAGAAATCATAAAATAATCCCGCTTATAGCGGGATTATTTTTGAAGTACATCTATTTCATTTTGAATTTTTTCTTCAAACAATTCAAATATTTCTATTTTTTTCTCAAGAATTGTCGTTTTATCTTTTATAATCGTCAGTGTTTCTTTTCTTTCTTTTATTTTTTCAAGAATTTTTTGAAAGACTTTAATTTTAGAATCTATTGAAAGTATTTTAAAATCAGGGTTTGATACCATTAAACGAATCTTTTCTTCTATTCTTTGTCAAACAGCAAGCCTAATTTTTTCATCCAATGCTTTCTTATTTTCTTCAATTTTCTCTCGAAGTGAATCGACTTTCTTATCATAAATCTCTTGTTCTTTATATATCTCTTCTTTTAAATCTTTATCAGTTTTTACAAGAGCAATATTTCATTTGATATAAGTGAGGTATTCATCCAATTTTGAAACTTGTATATAGGGAACGAATTTTTTATATAAATCTAATTTTAGTTTCAATATTTCTTCTTTTACTTCATCAGTCTGTTTTCAATCTTTGGATACTTTAGAAAGTTTTGATTCAAGCTCCAATTTTTGTTTCGCATAGAATGATATAGTATCACCTACTGTATCAATCTCTTCTTCAGTCAAATCCAATTTCATGAACTCTTGAATTTTCCCATTTTCTTCAAAAAATTTTCCCCACTTTTCATGAATAGTATCTTTTTCAGCATAGAGAGATTTTATACTTTCTTGAATATCTTTCAAAGTACGATAAGAATCATCAGCAAAAGTCTGATGAGAAAAAGAAAAAAGAAGAAAAAATAAAAGAAAAAAATGTTTCATAAAGTACGAGGAAGATATAATGAGAGACCAATATTATAACATAACAATAAGGCTTTAACTTGTAATTAGATATATGCATGATCTCTCATTACGCTTATTATATAGAACTCTCAAATAAGTCCAATAAAGTAAGTGAAGAGTACGTGAAGATTACCAAATAATACGAAAGCTAAAACCTTTCCCTTCATCTGTTTTTATTTGGTATCTCCAGTCGTGTGATTCTATTATTTTCTCAACAATACTCAATCAGATACCAATTCATCTCTCTTTTATATCTCCCGTTTTTTCGCTTTTTCATTGATAAAATTTTTCTGTAAGGTAAGGAGTCTCTGACTGTTTAATACCAATTCCATTATCGGAAAAATCGATGTAGTTTTTATTTACTGATATATTGAGAATACTATTTCATCAAGCATATTTCAAAAAGTTTCAAATCAGATTGTGAACCAGCTGCTTAAATAGATTTCTATCAAAATCTTTTTCAATTTTCTCATCTCATGATATTTTGATTCTTTGGTTATTTTCTTTCAGCTTATTTTTATGAGTGATAACAACTTCCTTTAAAACATCGCTTACGTTTTCTTTCGTAAGAGAAAGTTCGAGTGTTTTATTTTCAAATTTTTGGAAATCCATAATCATATTCACTAAACTCACTAACCTTTTCATTTCAATAGTTATTGAATGAAGAGTTTTTCTATCAAGTTGAATCACTCAGTCAGAAATCCCTTCAAGATAACACTGTATCGAAGTTATAGGAGTTTTAAGTTCATGACTAATATCTGCAATAAGTCTTGTACGGATTCATTCTTGGACAGAAAGCTGTTTATTAAGTTCATTGATAGCATGGATAAGAAGTCCAACCTCATCTTTCTTTTCGTAAGTAATTTCTTTACTTGACTTCTTGAGGTCTAAAGCTTGTATTTGCTTTGTGACAAGTTTTATAGGAAGAATAGTCCTTTTTGTAAAAACAAAAATCATAAACAAAACGATAAAAAGTGAAAAAATGTTCACTATTACAATCGTCCAAATAAGCTTTTGAAGAAATGAAGATTCAGGGGTATTGCTATCTTTGAGAGACTCAAGAACTTTTTGAAAATTATTCGTTGGGAGAATTTCTTCTATATATTTTGGGGTTACTCAACTCTTTATAAGGTAATTGATGACAATATCTCTATTTTGCTCTTGATTCAGAGGGATTTTTCATTTATTATTTTCAAGAAGATCAAAAAACTCAATTTCTGCATCTGAAAATATATTGTCAATATCGTCTACGGTTTGTTTTTCAATAATTTGGTTTACATAATCAATCGTTATCTCTTCTTTATACTGGATTTTTTCTGCTAAATATATCTTTATATAAATGTTATAAAAAAAGTAAAAAGATATAACATTAATAAAAGCCAGTAAAAAAATACTAGAAAAAATAAAAAGAAGAAATTTACGAGATAAGGACATAGACAAGAGTTAAAAGTAACAAATTGAAAATTACAAAGAATGAATGAAACAAGAAAAATATTAGTAGCAATTATTTTTTATTTTATATTTGGTATTTTTACTTATTGAGTCTATATCAAACTCAACGAACAGTAATAATAATATCTTTGTTTCAAATTTTCTTACGTATATTTTTTATATGTGTGTCTATGGTACGATCAAACAAGTAGTCACTATATCAAATTATTTCTTTCATAAGAGTCTCTCTCGGAACCATTTTTCCATCTTCTTCAACTATTTTTTTCAAAATATCAAATTCATTTTTTGTGAGAATAATCTCTTTTTTATCGTATTTTACAGTAATTTTATTTGTATCGACTTCAAGTTTTTGAAAAGTAAGAATCCCTTCTTTTTCTTCTTGATTTTCTATACTTTTTGCACGGCGAAGGATTGATTGAATTCGAACCAAAAGTTCTCTTGGAGAGAAAGGTTTCGCTATATAATCATCAGCTCCTATTTCAAATCATTGAATTTTGTCTGTTTCATTTGATCTTGCTGTCAACATCACAATAGGAATATTTGAGATTTCTCGAATTTCTCTACAAATATCAATTCCATTTTTTACAGGAAGATTAATATCAAGAATAAGAAGATTTGGCTGCGTTTGTTTATAAAATTCAACCGCTTTATCTCAAGTATGATACAGAACTACTTCATATTGAGAATTTTCCAGATATAATTTCAAAGAATGTGATATACCAACATCATCTTCTATAATAAGTATTTTTTCCATAAAATTTCAATAACTATTGTAAAATTTGTAATGATTGTATATCAAAAATATTTTTTTGCATCTGATTTATAAAAACCGCTTTGCTTTTTTCTCCTTTTGTGATAATAAAATATTTATTCATTCAAGAAGAATCACCATATTCTCAACATGGATTTTGTGTATCAATATTTTTATTCTTTGGAATAAGACGGAAAACTGGTCAAAGCTGAGAATTAGTGGAAACATCTGGTTCAAAATTACATATATTCTCAAGTCCGAGAAGTCCACTCTTTAACAATTTCAGATAAAGAATATCGAAGATTTCTTCTGGAGTATAAATATCATCAAAATCAAATATCTGAAAAGCAAGTGACTGAATTTTTTCTCACCTTCATGAATCAACTGCATAGTAAAAAGCATTCATATCATCTTGAGGAACAAGAAGTATTTTCTTTCATTTCACACTACATTCTTGAGTCCAAAGTCAAACATCATTATTTGTTTTCCAAACCCATGTACATTGACTATATGAAGAGAAAGAAGGTTTATTAACTTTATGTTGAATCGTTCAGAGTACTTTTGTATTCGATATATCTTGTTTTTGAATAGGTGTATCATTAGAAAATAGTAATACAAGAAATCATCAGAAAACAAGAAGAAAAAAGAAAGAAACTATTTTAGAAAGCATAAAAAAACATAAAAACAAATAATTTACATTATTATATTTTTATGTTTAATTAAATCAAAAAATTTTTAAAATAACTCTAATCTACGTCAATAAGCTTAAGAATATTTCTTTTCTCAAGAGAGTCAAAAATAATTCATTTTACATATGATATAATCTTTTTCTCAATTTTTCTATTTAAGTCATCAGGTCAAATCCAATAAAAAGTTACTTTTATATTTTCAGAATCAACGTATTCATATTTTGTTTTAAAGACATCCTCATCAAAAGGATTTATACTATGAGGACGATGCGTAAGATATTTTAATAGAATATCTTCTTTGATTTCATCAACTATTTGAAAAAGATTTTCATTATTTTTCAAAGAAAGAATGATTGTAAAATAATGATCTTTTAAATGAATATCATTAATAACATTCACGGCATCTTTTATCAAATTTATATTTGGTATACTCATCTCATCACCATCTACAATCCCATGCTCATTTATTTTACGTATAATAGTATGAAGGGGAGTAATCTTTACAATTTTTCCTATATCTGTACCCATTCCTATAATATCACCAATTACAAACTTACGAAAGATAATAAGACTACTTACAAATGAAGATATAAGAATCGCATTCGCCCAAATAATAGATCAAGAAACGAAAACGAGGAGAATATAAAGTTGAGGAAAAAGATAAAAGAGGTAGATGATAGCAAATATTATAAGACTAATAGCATACAATAAATCATAGTATGCATAAAAGTTTTCCTTACTCTTTTTTATAACATCTTTTTTCTTTAAAAATATCTTGAGAAAATAAAGAAATATAAATCAGAGAACTCAAAGAAAAAGAATAACGAATTTTTGATTTTGGATACTGAGAGCTTCTTTTTCCTTTTGTTTTTGAACATCCACGTATCTTCAAAGAATATCTTCATATTTTACTTCAAGAAGTTTGTAGCTATCAATAGAATCTTTGAGATTCGCAATAAGCGACTCTTTAAAAAACATTTCCTTTTTAAGAGTCTGATTGTCTTTCAGAAGAGCATCATACTTTGTTGATAGTTCAGTATTTGCATCCTGACTTCCAGAGAGAGTAGAAAGTTCTCCCTCATTTGACTTTAGTTTTTCTCAAATAAGAGCAATATCCTTCTTCACTTCTTCAAGAAGTTTTTCGTTTATTTCTTTTTTGATACGAAACTCTGTAAGAATTTCCTGGACATTTTCAATATCCTTTTGTTCTTGAGGTTTCTCAAGTATTTTTGAAATTCAAGAATCTTGGCTGTTCATAGCATCTATCACAAAATTACCAGTCGTCACAACTTTTTCTCAACTAGCAGCAAAAGAAAAAAATGGAAGAAGAGTGGTAAAAAGAAAGAATATGATTCTAAAAACAAACATCTGTACGTTTTATAATAGCTAAAAAATCAGATTAATTGTACCACTCTTTTTTCTTTTTAAAATTGCGTCCGTATTTAAAAACCAAATTTTACATTTTTATAATTACCTATGACAATCACTCCTGATAAGAAAACGTCGAAGTCAAGAACAAACAGAAGAACAACAAACTGGATTAAGCTTACTGCTCGTAAATTATTTAATAGTGTTGCTCTCAATAAAGAAGCAACTGGACTTTCTCACTTTGTTGCTGAAGATGGTACTTACAAAGGAAGACAAGTCTTGAAAAAAAAGACAAAATCAAAAAAAGTTACAAGAATATAATAAGTTTCCGAGTCTTCCCCGCATCAAAGCGGGGGGATTTTTTATGTATTTTTGTTCTTTAAATTAACGGTTCTATGAAACAAATATCTCGTAAACTCTCACGAAGAATCCTTTTTCAAAGACTCTATTCACAATGTTTTTATGAAAATAACAGTGAGCTTTTTTTCCACACGTTTGTTGAATGAGGAAATTATCAAAATGAGATAGATTGAGCTTATATTGATGAAATGTTTGAACATATAATTAAGAATGAAAACGAACTCATTTCTATCATTCATCTGTACGCTCCAAAGTTTGATATCGAAAAAATGCATATTAGTTACATTCTTCCTTTATTTATAGGACTTTCTGAAATGATATACCTAAAGGAAGAAATTCCGAGTAAAGTAAGTATGAACGAAGCGATTGAACTTGCAAAAATATTTTCAGATGATTCATGAAAAAAAATAGTAAATGGAGTTCTCAATAAAGCTCTTGAAAATAAAGAATTTATAAAAAATATTCCTTCAGATTCTCTCATCAAAGCTCCTTCTTTTTTTGTAAATAATTAATCTTTTTTCCTTTACAAATAGACACTTCTCGTTACTATGGAGGAGTGTTTATTTTTTTGTAAAATTTAGCCGTGATTTTAAAAAAAGCCATAGAAAACGATGAGTGTATAAAAAAAATTTCAGAACTCCTCAGTCGTCTAGAAATTTCATACACCCATATTTCACATTTTATTCAAGCATTTATTCATAGATCGATTGTAAATGAAAGACCAGAATTTGCTCCAGAACACAATGAACGTCTTGAATTTCTCGGGGATGCCGTTCTTGAACTCGTTATTACCGATAATCTCTATTCTCACTTTTTAGACAAATCTGAAGGAGAACTCACCGATATAAGAAGCGCTCTTGTAAGGTGAAAAAATCTTGCTCGTATTTCAAAAGATCTTTGATTTCAAGATTACCTCCTCCTCTGAAATGGAGAAGAAATATGAGGGTGAAGACAAAATGATTATCTTCTTGCCAATGCTCTTGAAGCCTTTTTAGGTGCTATATATATCGATAGTGGTCTTGAGGAATCAAGAACATTCATCAACAAATATGTATATCCATCACTTCAATTCATCATAGAAAATAATCTTTTTAAAGATTTTAAATCTCTCATTCAGGAGTATTCACAAGCTGAATATGATATCACTCCTACCTATGAAGTTATATCAGAAACAGGTCCAGATCATGACAAAATATTTCAAACAGGAGTGTATATAGGAAGCATAAAAGTAGGAAGTTGAACAGGTTCAAGCAAGAAAAAATCTCAAGAAAACGCTGCCGAAGATGCATTTTTAAAAAAAGAACAGTGGAATTTACCTTCATAAATTTTCGATCACTATGGAATGACTCCTCCTCTGAATAGTACTTTTTTTTGATATCATACAATTTATTGTTATTGTGGATATCATACTTTCTTGGTTACAAGCATTTTGAATCCCTTTTCGTCCTAAGATAATTTCAAACATACTTACCCCTTTTTATTCCTTTATAAAAAGTATCATCCCGACAACATTTTGACCATTCGATTTTTGACCATTTATCGTGATACTTTGATGTATGTTTATAAAATGAATGATTTTCCTTCTTTTCCCAAATTTATATTCTTTTGTGACCCTTTAAAAAATGCTTATCAAAAAATACGTTGACTATAAACTCTTTTTTGCTGTATTTGCCCTTATTATATTCGGGATGATAATGATTAGTTCTGTGTCTGTATATTCATCATTTCGTGTTACCAATCTAATGGCAAAATCATGACTTATTCAAGAATCTTACAATTATTTTTATGTACTGAGAAATATTTCCCATGTTCTTATTGCATCTTTCATTCTTCTTATAACCGTTAAAATACCATATACCTACTTTGAAAAGTACGCAAGACATATACTTTGAGTCGCTATTCTTCTCCTTATCACGGTACTTGTTATATGACCGAGTTGGAATGGAGCGAAATGATGGATTACTCTTCCAATCATTTCATTTACTCTTCAACCAACAGAGTTCATAAAACTTTCTCTTGTATTATATCTTTCATACTTTCTCAAAAAAAATAGAGTGAAACTTCACACTTTTTCAGATGGATTCATACCATTTATGGTTATGATTTGATTTATAGTAGGACTCATCTGAATGCTCCCTGATTTTTGAACTATTCTTGTACTGGTACCACTTTCTTTTATTCTTTTTTTCGTTGGATGAGCAAATCCAAGGCATCTTATAGCGATGCTTGTTATTTGATGTCTATTTGCACTCTCAATCTATCAAATAGGAAAATATGATAAAACCATTCCTGACTCAAGAAATAAACTTTCATACATAACTGATAGAATTGATAATTTTTTGGCGAATAATAAAGAAGCGATTAAAAATAGAACCATAAACTACCAAACCGAACAAGCATTGATAGCAATAGGAAGCTGATGATTTACAGGTCTCTGATTTTGACAATCAATTCAAAAATTTTGATACCTCCCAGAAGTACAGGGAGATTTTATATTCTCAGTTATTGTTGAGGAACTATGATTTATAGGAGCCTTTTTTCTTCTCAATTTTTACCTTTATATTTGATATAGAGGATATACTATATCAAAACGAGTAGTTGATCCTTTTGCAAAATATGTAGCTATAGGAATATCAACTTGGATTCTTCTCCAAGCATTTATAAATATCGGTGTAAATCTTAATATAATACCACTTACGTGAATTACACTTCCATTTATAAGCTATGGATGATCAAGTCTACTCGCTCTTACTATAGGGCTTTGAATTCTTCTCAATATATCAAGATATATGGAAGAACCGAAAGAAACTCGAATATCAAAAAGAAAAAAACTTCTTTATATGTTTTCTCGCTCATAAAAATGAATACTCACGAAGAAGAAAATCTCACACCTGCCATGACTCAGTATTATGAGATAAAAAAACAATACCCTGACTGTGTTGTGTTTTTTAGAATGGGAGATTTTTATGAAATGTTTTGAGAAGATGCGTTTGTAGCTAATAAAGTCCTTTGAATCAGTCTGACAACTCGAAATAAAAATGCGAAAGAACCAATTCCTCTCGCTTGAATACCATACCATGCAAAAGAAAAATACCTCCCAAAAATTATTGAAGCAGGCTATAAAGTAGCTATCGTCGAACAAGTTTCAGACCCAAAATTAAAAGGAATTGTAAAAAGAGAAGTAACACGAGTTGTTTCTCCAGCTACTCTCTGACTTGAATGAGAAAATTATGAACAATGAAACGAAAATACATATATTCTCTCCCTTTTAGAAGAAAATAGTCATTATAGTATAAGTACCATAAATATTTCCAATAACGAATGGAAAGTATACGAAACGAGTAAAAAAGATATAGTATCTCAACTACTCTATAAAATAAATCCACAAGAGGTTATTTTAGAGAAATGATATATTCTTTCTTCAGAACTCGAATCAATATTGAAATCAAAATTTTATCTTTCTTTTTTCTTTCATACGACTCCGAAAAATTCAAAAAAATATCTACAGGAGCACTTTTGATTAATAAATCTCTCTCCCTTTTGAATAGAAGATAAAATACTTTCTCAGAAATCTTCAAGTCTCCTTTTGTCGTACTTACAAGAAAATCAAAAATGAGAACTTCCATTTTTAACATCGATAAAATTTGAAAAAAATGCTGATTATATGCAGCTTGATGAATCCACAATAAAAAGTCTTGATATATTTTATAATTACTCAACAAAATCAGAAAGCCAATGAACTCTACTAGGAATACTTTCAAAAACAAGTACCATTTGAGGAAAAAGAGTACTGAGAAATAGTCTTTTACACCCTCTCCTCTCAAAAAAAGAGATAGAAAAAAAACTCGATTTTGTTGAAGAACTAAAAAAATCTCCTATATTACTGGCGAATATAAGACAAAATCTCTCATTAGTAGCTGATATAGATACTATCCTTAATAGAATTTCTCTCGACCGTACGAATCCTCGAGACCTTCTTTCTCTCAAAAAATCACTGGAAGCAATCCTCTCGATTCAGAAACTTATCTTTGAACAATGAAGCGAAAAACTCAAGGGATTCGTTCTACAGATGATTGACATTGATACTAAAACAGTAAAATAACAGAGAGTTCATCTGTTATTTTTTAATTCCTTTTGCAATTTATGAAAAAAATATTTCTCATAGTGCTTGGAGTCATTTCTATACTTCTCTTTTTTTCAAGTGAATTTAATTCGGTATCTGCTCAGAGTAACACTATTGCCTGTACACAAGAGTACGCTCCTGTATGCTGACAACCAAAAATGCCAGATTGTGGCTCATCAGATATGTCTTGTATTCAAGTGACTCCTGAAGCAAAAACATTTAGTAATACTTGTACTCTAAAAACAAGCTGAGCTGAATTTTTATATGAATGAGAATGTAAATCAAGCGGATTTACTTGTCCTATTTATAACACTCCTCTTGCAAAAGAATGATGTTCTATTGAATGGGCAAAAGATTCTAATGGATGTAAAAAACCTAAAGAAATCTGTAAAGAAATAAAAAACTGTCCTATTTACAATAGACCTCTTCCAAGAGAAGGATGTGAAATACAAACATTAAAAGATTCAAATGGATGTGAGTATCCAAAAGAAATTTGTAAAGAAGAACCAAAAGTTTGTACACAAGAATACACTCCTGTTTGTTGAAGAACAAAGCTTTTTCTTCAAGATAGTGCTATTTTTACGAATCCAAAGTACATGTACTTAAATAAAACATACTCAAATACCTGTATGTTAAATGCAGCTAATGCAGAATTTCTCTACGAATGAGAATGTAAAAAAGATATTGTCTGTCCACAATACAATATGCCAAAAGCAGAAGAAGGATGTACGATAGAGTGGGAAAAAGACTCCAACGGATGTAAAAAACCAAAACTTATCTGTAAAAAGAATGAATGTCCCGTTTATAAACTTGCAGCACCAAAAGAAGGATGTTATTATGAGTACATAATGTGAGATGATGGGTGTAAGAAACCAAAACTGACCTGTAAAGAAGAACCAAAAGTTTGTACAAAAGAGTATGCTCCTGTCTGTTGAAAAAAATCTCACGAATGTTGTGGTGGAACGAATGTGACTATTCCTGATTATTGTAAAACAGTAAAAGTTTCTTGTGATCAAAGAGAAAAAACGTTTAACAATAAATGTGAGATGGGAGCATCATGAGCGACTTTTTGATACGAATGAGTTTGTAAATGAGACGATGTCGCTATCTGTCCCGTATACAGTCTTGCCGAACCAAAAGAAGGGTGTTACTACGAATATATAACTGGGGAAAATGGATGTAAAAAACCAAAACTTACTTGTAAAGAAACACCAATCCCTCAAATAAATACAAAAAAAATAGATGAACTTCTGACAAAATTTTTCAATAAAATAGATGCTCTTTCTAATCAAGAGGAAAAAATAAAATCGCTTGAAACAGTTTATGGAAAACTAAAAGAGAAAGTTTGAAAAGTAAGTGAATCAACAAAAAAAGTAGTTGAGTATCTAATGACAAAAATCCAAGAAAAGATAGCAACAATAAGAGATACATCAACAAATGAGCTTGATGACATACTAAAAATATTACAATAGGTAGAAATCTTTTATAAAAATAATATAATAGGGAAGTATTTTATACCTCCCTATTATTATGATTTATTTTTTCACAGGAAATAACCAAAGTGCTCTTAAATCTGAAATCGAAAAATGGAAAGTTCGATTTTTAGAAAAGTTTTGAGATTTCAATTTTTTTCATGTGAGAGAAATATATCAAATAGAGAAGTGAACCCTTCAAGAAATCATCACAGCCCCAAGTTTTTTAGGACAAAAAAAACTTGCTTTTCTAGAACTTTCAGACGGGAAAGAAGAGAAAGAGAGTACTTGATACGAATGATATATAGAATCCCTTCTTTGAAATATTCCCGAAGAAAGTATCATTGTATTTTATACAAACTCATACAAAGAAAAAAATAGTCTCCACAAAAAATTAATAGAACTCTGAGAAAGAAAAGATTTCTCTATTACTGAAGATATATATTCAACAATAAACTTTCTTCAAAAGAAGTACGAAAATATATGAAAAAAAGAGATTGAAACGGTAGTAGGATTAAAATCTGGAAGTCTCGATAAGTCGATACTTGAGATCGAAAAGTTACTTACTTTTTCTCAAAACCCAAATATCCAAGATATACAGGAAAATGTCTCTTCATAACCAGAAGAAAGTATTTTTAAATTCTCAAAATATTTTAAATCTTTTCTTTTTATTTT
>CAYUZH010000006.1:19330-25264 GCA_964449635.1 uncultured Candidatus Peribacteria bacterium
AATATACTTCTTAATGGAAACTTTTGAGATATTCACACATCTTTTGATAAGCTAAGAGAACAGATGAATTTTTACTATTTCTACAATACACTTTTATGAAGCCTTCGTTCAGTAGTATTTATTGAACATATGAAATCTAAAAGCATCTCTCCGTTAAAAATAGATACTGTATTAAAACTTGGAAAGAAAAACTTTCTTATACAAAAACGATATAAGCTCTCTTCAAAGAAAATAAAAGACCTTTATATCTCACTGATAAGTTTTGATAAAAAAATAAAGACGTGATTTACCATTTGAAACCAAGAAGAAGAACTTTTTAATGAGTTAGAGTCAAAGATATATCTTTCTATAAGCTAAAAAGTAATAAATAGTAAAAATATTTTTAAAAATTAATCAAGTAATATTTATTTACTAATATAAATAAATATTTAAAATGCTAAAAATTATATTTAAAATATGAAAAAACTACCAATAATTAAAAAATGAATTTCAGAACTTTTAACAAAAAGAAGTAAAGAAATTCTCGTTGTCTGATTTTTATGAGGAAGTAGTATGCTTTGACAAGCTCAAGAAGTCAATGCTTGATACTATTATTTTACGTACAATACTGATATTTCTCCATATGCAACTTTTTATCCAACAGATGGGGAGGCAGCAGCGAGTTATCCAAATCCCGCAGTAAAAACATTTACAATAGTAAACTCATCTACATGTTGACATGTAAGTTGAATAGTAAATGGGCACTTGAGTGCAATACCATCAGTATCAGTATCTTCACAACAATATACAGTATCGAAACAGGCCATAAATAAGCATTCGAACCATAGCTCTTGATGATGGTGTTTTTAATATAAATAAAATATGAATAAAATGACTCTTTTAAGTATTATTTGAATACTTAGTTTCTTCCTTATACTCAGTATAGTTATTATCATTTTTCTCCTCGGACAAAATAATAGTATAAGCATATGAAAAAATAAAATACAAACTACTTTTATATCAGCTGATAAAGAAGCAGAGAACAATATAATTCAAGTAAAAAAATTGAAAACATTTGAGGATGTTAAAAAGTTTAGTGAAGCATCAAGCTTTCAACAAATACAATTTTTTATTGCGATAAAAGAGAAAAATAAAACACTTTGGCAAAATTACTGGCAATATTTATTTGAAAAGAATAACACGTCGAAACAAGATATTGAAAATTCTTTAGTAAAAACTTGAGAAGTATATGATAAAGTAATAAATAATTCATTAAAACTCCTTGAATATTCAGATTCTATTCAGGATGGATCTATATTTTTTTCAAATGCTAGTATAGAAGAGAAGAAACAAGCATGCACTACTTTTTTTAAAGATACAAAAGAGAAAAGGCAAGAGTTTATTAATTACTGTATAGATAATTCTTACTTTTATGAAGCTCTGAAAAATAAAGAACAATGTAACAATATAAAGAGAGACGATTTAAAATTGAACTGTAAAGAATTATTGAAAAATTAATGAATACATATTTATCATTCATACTTACTTACGACTGTAACTTTAGAAGTACCTACTGTGAAATACAAAAAAAACAATTTTCAAACAACTAAGAAGTCATTGAAAAAGAAATAGAAATAATAAAAAAAAGTACTGGTAAATTCGACATAAAATTTTTTTGAGGAGAACCACTTTTAGAAAAAGAAAAAATTTTTTCTATTGTAGAAAAAATTTGAGATGCCTGAAGATACACTATTGTAACAAATGCTAGCCTCATTTCAGATGACTTTATGAGGTATTGCAAAGGTAAAAATATAAAAATTCACTTTAGTATTGATTGAGAAGAAGCGACTCAGAAAAAAGAGAGAATAAGCCTTTGATGAGATAGTTTTCATGAAATAATTTTCAATAATTTAGAAAAATATAATCATATCATAACTGTCAACGAAGTTATAACTCCTGTGAATGTTTGACAATTTTCAGAAAATTTCATTTTTCTCTATGATAGAGGAGTTAGGAGTTTTAACCTCCTAACAGCATACCTAAGAAGTTGGACAAAAAACAATCTTATCTCTCTGGATAGCGAATTAAAAAAGATACTCCAATTTCTCAAATGAAAAGAGAAAGTAACTTTTGATTTACCAAAAGAATATAAACCATTCTTTTTTAATAGATGATATATAGTAGATATTTGAGGAGATATCTATGCCTCTGACATAATACTTTTCAAACAATTTGAGAGTAACAAACCCCATTTTAAAATAGGAAATATATTTGATTGTAAAGATAGGCTTCCTTTTCTAAACGATGAAAAACTTCAACTTATAGAAACTTTAGAAACAAAAATAAAGTCTGAAATTATAGGAACAAAAGAACTTACATCCTCAAACTATGCTTCAAAAATTCTTTTTTCTTACCTTTCAAAATATAATACGTTACATAATACCCTTTAAACTATGTCTATAGGATGATTAAAAATCACTGTCTGAAACTATTGCCCTTATAAGTGTAGCTATTGTTACGTTGATACAGATGATCAAAAAAAACTGTCAGAAGAGGAAATAAAAAGAGTGCTTCTTTATTATTTTATGCAATCCTGAGAAGAAAAAAAAATAACTTTTATATGATGAGAACCTATATTTTTTTATAAACTATTACAAGAAAGTATAAAATACTGCGAACTATTAACAAAAAAATTTAAAAAGAAATCACTCTATATTATCACAACATCATGATACGGAATAACAGAAGAAATAGGAAAGAACCTGAAAAGTTTACAAGTGAAAGTAGGAGTAAGTATAGATGGAGAGAAAGATACTCACAATAGAAATAGAAAAGATAAAAAGTGACAAGGAACATTTGATAAAACGTTAGCTGGAATACTGATATTAGAAAAATATTATTCAAAAAAAGACTTATGACTTACTATAACAGCAGATGAAAATTCTATACAAAACCTCTATAAGTCATTTATGTATTTATCAAATATAACAAAAGAAAGGTTAAATATAAATATTTCCTATGTACATACAAAAATATGGAAGACAGAAAATATAAAAAAGTATTTATCCGAGGTTGAAAAAATATGTAGGGAAATATTTGAAAATATCGAAGTTTGAAAATTTTATTATTACAATCTTCTTGGATATATGATACTTCATAAAAAGCAAAAAACGATATTAGAAGAGACTGTTGAAATCAACCTATTTCCTACCTGAGAATTATCCCTTGATTTATTTTATTATAAACCCTACGATAAAGAGACATCAGGATGAAATGAAATGTTTTGAGAAAGATTTACTATAACAAATTTTTATAGTGAAAAAATAAAAAAAGAAGCCAAGACAAATAAAAATTATCAGGATTATATTAATAGTCTCAACGAAGTACTAATATTTTAAAGATGAAAAAGAATCTACTGACCAATATATTTTTAGAATTCTTCTGAAATGATTTTTACCAAAATTCACAAGGAAGAAAATATATTGAATATATTATGAACAACAAAGATTGATATAGTGGGGAAATATGTTTTTTCCACTTTTCAAGCATCCAAAATGAAAACAGAAAGAATAATATAAAGATAATTTCTTTCTTACGAAATTTTTACTCCCTCGGATATAAAAAATTACTCCCACTTTTAAAATATGCTCTCGAAAAATGAATCGTTATAACAACGAATAGTCTCACAGAGTATACATTTATAATAAAATTTCGTAATGAATATGAAATTTTAAATCTCTTAACAGATTTTATCAAAAAAGATACAACTATAGCTATTGAAGAAATCTTTTTTAAAAATTGATCTTTTTTTGAGTTTGAAATTGATATATCTCGAGGATTTAAAATAAAAAAGATAAAATCTTATAAACAAGATAGAGTAGGAGAGGAAGAGAAAAAGTTACTAGAAAAATGAATAGAAAAAGATAGTATCTTTCAAGTAGGAACAATATATGAAATTGATGTACCTAACAATAAAATAGATAGAGCCACTCTCATAAAGTTAAAGAATCCTTTTCAAATTCAAACAAATACTTACTTTCATAACACCTATTCAAAATATATAAAGGAAGAATTTCGTGAAGGTATATATATCGCTTTTATTGAATATAGAGACTTTGACGAATCTTTTGAATCTGTATATTTCACCCATTGATTCTTGATAAATGCATAAAAATTTCATATTATAAATTTTTAAATACAATAAAGTTTATAATAAATATTATTAACTTAAAATTTGTGTCAAAACAACCCAACCGTTCTCGTCGCCCACATCCATTTATCATAAAAGATAAATTCTTTCATAAAGCCAAAGATGCTGGATTCCGTGCAAGAAGTGTTTTTAAACTCGAAGAACTTGATAAAGAGTTTAAAATCATAAAAGAATGAATGAGTATTTGTGATATCGGAGCGGCACCAGGAAGCTTTCTCCAATATATTCATAGAATTGTAAGGGATACAGGGGTCATCGTTTGAATCGATTTAAAAAGAATTGATCAAGTAGGAGGAAAAAATGTATATCTTATTGAAAGTGATATTTTCGATTTTAAAAATCTCATTCCACAAATTGAAACCATTCTCTGAGAGAGAAAGCAATTTGATACGATAACTTCCGATATAGCACCAAATACAACCGGAAGAAGAGACGTGGATCAATATGCGAGTGTAGAGCTCAATATTGAGATTTTAAAATTCAGTGATACTTTTTTGAAGTCTGGAGGAAATCTCCTCCTCAAAGTATTTAAATGAGAAGATTTTCGAGACCTAACAAGAGAAATAGAAAAAAGATTTGAACGTTTTACTGAGTATAAACCAGTCGCTTGCCGAGATAGAAGTATGGAAGAATATGTTATCTGCTTTAACAAGAAATAACACTCACTATGCTCAATCAAGATATCATTATTCTTGCTCTCTGTTTTTTATCAGCCGGGATATTTGCCGTTCTTGGACCTGATAAACTTTTCAAGTTTTATATAGGAGTCGTTCTTGGATTTCTCCTTTTTATCATAGCAAACCTCCAAATAAAACTTCTTTGAAGTATAAGTCCTTGAGCAACTGGAGGGATTATGGAAGATTTTCTTGTAAAAAACAAAGACTTTGTTCTCGCTTTTTGTACGGTTATTATTCCAATATTTTGAATATTTCTTACTCTCAATGAAAGCATTATTATAAAGGTAAAGTGAGGAATGATAGTTTCTCTTTTATTCGGAATCATTCTCCCTCTCTTTCTTTTATGACTCTTCACGTATATACTGACGTATTCAGCACTCCCACTTTCTTTTCTCTCAGACATACTTAGGCTGGTATCCTGAGGAAGTATTTTTGAGTTTATAAAGTCTCACCTCCACTATGTTTTTTACTTTCTCCTCTTCTTTATATTTTATAAAATCATCCTCACGTTTATTTTCGCACTGTTTACAAAAATATTTGCTTGGCTTTCAGAGAGAATATCAAAATGAGGCGATAAAGAAGAACATGGACACGGATGATGACACGATGACCATTGACACGATTCCCACGATGATAACCACGGATGACACGATTCTCATGGGCATGACGATCACTGACATTGACACTGATGACATCATTAAAAAAAGCGGATTCTCCGCTTTTTTTAAATTTTTTCTTCTCCTATGTAGATTTCAAAATTTCTCTTTTTCAATTCTTCAATCATCCACTCTTCATCAACGACGACTTCTGGGTGAAAAGTTCCGAAATTTCATTCACTGTTTGCAAGATACTGAGTTATAAGAGAAGCTCCGATACCAGTATTCATAATTCCTGCCGCTGTTCCATCAACGGAATAATTGATAATAGAGATAATAATATCATCGATTCTGATATAAAGAAGTTCACGGTCGTCACTTTTAAAATTTTTCGGAAGAAACTTTTTCATCATATTTTCTGAAAATTCAAACGGTGAGATTTCAACTCACTTGATATTTATTTTCTGAGTAT
>CAYUZH010000007.1:0-355 GCA_964449635.1 uncultured Candidatus Peribacteria bacterium
AACTGAAAAAAAATTGCAGACTGAGAAGGTGAATCCCGCTCTTCGTGGAGAGAGTCCACTCTGGAGTGCGAAGAGATACGAAGTTTTTACACGTTTCCTTAGTATCAGTGATAAAAGGAAGCAACATATTCAAAACAAAGAACCTCTACATTTCTTGTTTCTTTAAAAGAAGTTTGTTTTCAAAGAATTTTTTCTTTCTCAAAAAATCCTAACATATAAATAACTTCTCTATAAGAGTCTGTAATTCTCTCTTTATTATACTCAAAAAATGAAAGAGACGCATTTTTGTAATAAATATCGGAAAAAGAGAAAAGGAGATTTCCAGTGGAGATATTTTCCTTCGTAAAAGTATAGG
>CAYUZH010000007.1:365-5901 GCA_964449635.1 uncultured Candidatus Peribacteria bacterium
TCTTTCTTTTTCAAAAAATCACAATACATAAATAATCTCTAAATAGGAATTCGTTATTTTATCTTTATTATATTCTAAAAATGATAGAAAAGAGTTTGAATAATAGGCATTGGAAAATGGAAAAGACAAGTTTCAAGAAGAAAAATATTTCTGAGTTAGAGTATAAGTATATCAAAGATGAGTAACATGAATCGGCGTCTCGGAGAGGAGAAGTTTAATACACGTTTCAAGATACATTCTAAAATCAGACCATCTCTCAAGATGAAAACAAGTATCAGCGAATAATCGATAAAAACGGAAATCTTTCTTCTCATTAATCGTTGTATTATTTTCAATCCGGAAACAGATATCGTATGATTCTTGATATCTTTTTAGTTTATTAAGAGCGAGAGATTTCCAAATAAAAGATTCTGCTTGTTCATGACCATATTCTGCATTTGCTTCGATATTTTTTTGCATAATATCGAGAGCATCTTGGTATTTTTTTCGCTCTATATAAATATATCAAAGCCACCCATAAACAAATGGAACTACCTGCTCTCAAAAAGATTCAATCGACTTTAAGAGGGCTTGTTCTGCTCTCTCAAGAAGAACTGAATCTCTCGTAAGTTTATATTTTGCGCTTCAAAGAAATCGGGCATATCTTGCGAGAAGAAAAGGATTTTCCTCATCCATAAGAAAACAAAAATCAAAAAAAGAATCTAAATTATTATCTCATTGATTTGCTAAGTAAACTATCGCTCACTGATAAAGGTAAAAAGTCAGATATGAAGATGGTTCCTTCAAAAGAGACAAAAGACTTTCAACTTGAGAAGAAGAAAGAAATTGAGGATTCAAAATATGAGGAAATTTCGTATCCTGAAATAAAAAACAAAGTCGAGAATCAAAAGAAAGAAAAAAAGAAGGAAAATCAAAAGTTTTATTTTGAATAGAATCTACAGTATCCTGAATAATTTTCTGTTCTAAAGAAGAAAATTCTGATATATCAACTTGTAAATGAGCATCCAGACGTAAAAAAAAAGTCGAAGAAAGTTCTTTATATCTATAATAATAACAAGGAATATCGCTCCTATACGTTTCCTGTATATAGCTTTCAAGATACGCAAAGTGATATATATAGTATTCGAAAATACTTTCAAAAAGGCGTTGTTGAAAAGAAGTAATCATACCTAAAGGGTGGTAACAAAATTATATTTCAAAATACTTTTATATCGATCCATGGGCATTGGACAATGTTTACAATTACTTGGAGTCGCTTTTTTATACTCTTCAAACTTTTCTACAAAAAGAGGATTTTTGTAGTATACTTCTTCATAATCGACAGAAGAAATAAGTCCATCATCATAATGACAACAAAGAGAAACTTCATTTTTTTCTGTCAAATCAATCGAGTTTCAAAACTGTAGACAAATATTTTGATTATTTATGTCAGAAACGGATATATCTTGAACAAAATCTTGAATATACGTATCAAGAATGGAAGTATTTTTCTCTAAAAAAGGAGAAAATGTGACATACTTTATATATTTTGGGGAAATATTTGAAATAAAGTTAAGAGATTCTTGCATCATAAACTGATCAAATATCTGAGAAATTTTTTTAACTATTTCACTTTTATACAAAGGGTTCGATGGACGATACAACATATCCTTTTTAAACTCCACTCAAAGAAATCTATTTTGAAAAGCAAAAAGGTAAAAGTTATATATATCTGTTATATTTCCACTATCAATCACACTAATCAAAGTCGTTTTCTCTTTTATAGTCAGTAAAATTTTTTGAAGTTTTTGAAAATCCTCAGAAGAAATTTTATGAGAATGCGTACCATTATAAACTTCCGAAGTTGAAGAAGACAAATTTATTTTAAACTCATCTATATGCATTCGCAGAAAATCTATATTCTTGGCATACAACAATGATTTTCCTCAAGAAAAAAAAGTAATATGGAGTCTTCATTTTTTGAGATACGAGAGAATCTCTTCGATATTTGGATGAAAAAGAGGATCTCCTTGACCAAGAATATTTACATTTATATTATCTCACACAGGATAGCGAGAAAAAAAAGATTGAATCGATTGAAAAGGTAAATTGATAAAAAGATCGTTTTTATTATCACAAAAATGACAACCGATAAAACAGGAAGTATTAATAAATAAATTTATGTTCTTTGGCAGATAAAAAGGGATTCAAAGAACAAGATTAACAAAATCGTTCGCATTGTAAAAATAGAGGTTTTTGAAATGAATACGATCCTTGTACGTTTCAATAATATTTTTTACTTTTTTAAGAGAATTTCTTTTGTCACAAAATTCAAAATAAATACAAGTTCTCGTTTGAGAAGAATCAAGAAGCACTTTTTGAAATCAAAAAAGAGAGTCATCAAAAATAACCCTTTCTTCAAAAGAAAAACTGTTAAGCTCCTCCAGGTGGAAGTCGTTCATATACTACTTTTCATTGAATAAATTTCTTTCGGATAAGAGATTTCTCTGCAAGAATATCTCCCGTAGAAATAATCTTATTAATACTATCGCAGTCCTGGCATATTTGTATTCATTCTTTCAAACGAACGATATCTTCAACCGTCACTCGTTCCTGAAGACGAAGAATCTCCATAAAACAAAGTTCATCTTCTGTAAAATAATTTTTCATTTTGAGTGAATCCAAATCAAATTGATATTCTATTTTTGGAGCTCGTTCCTGAAATTCATCTTCTCACCACTCATGAATATATTTTTCATCAACTCAAAAACAAATTTTATTATGCTCACACTCATTACATATTTTTACTCGTTTTTTTCATCCTGCTTTATTGTCATCGATATTTGTTTTTGATCCATCAAGATTCAAAACAGCAGTCCCATTAAATGTTTGTATAATAGCACTTTCGTATCAAGGAAGAAGACACATTGGGAGATTAAGAACGAGTGGTCTTTTTATATTGAGAGTGTCAAATATGTGGAGCGATTTAATAATATATGGAATAGTATCAGTAAAACGAAATCCAACAACGGAGGCCTCTTCTTTCATACTATTCTCATAAAGAGGGAAAATAATAACAAACGTCGTCACTCCTTTATCAAGAAAATACATCAAAAAATCAGGCAAATCCTTATAGTTTTGAGCAGTAAGAACAATATTGATACCAATTCTTGCTCCAAGCTCACGAAGGCGTTTTATTCATGCTTCCACTTTAGCAAATGCTCAAGGGAGTTGAACAAGATAATCGTGAATTTCTGGCTTATAATGATGAATAGAGAATTTAAAAAGGGTAGCCCCAGCCTCGACACATTTATCTGCAAATCCATCGTTTCAAAGCATCACTCCATTTGTTTGTACTCTTATGAGGCGAAATCACGCTTTCTTTCAGAACTGAATATATTTTAAAATATGTTTATGGATTAATGGTTCTCCTCAAGTAAATCAAAGCATCCCATATCATTTTTTAGCTCCATATAAAATACGCTTATATATGTCCAAGTCATCCGGTTTAATATCAGTGGTTCTACTCGCATGATCTTGGCTACAGAAAAAACACTTTTCCTGACAAAGCTTATGAACCATCACTTCATAACAACTATTTTTATACTGTAATTTTTTATCAGTCGTTCAAGAAAGAAGCTGATCCCTGAGTTCAAGATCTTCTGAAGTGATTCATTTTTCTTTAAGAATTGCCGGAATCATTACTTAAAATTTAGCAAATATACTATCAAGAACTTTTTTAGGGGTGAAATCTACTGAACTCTGAAAAAATTCAAGAGAGTTTTCTTGTATTTTTCCATCAGTAGATATATCAAGAACCACTCTTGGTGATTTTTGAGAAAGATTCTCTACAGAAATAGTATTCAAGATTTCTCTTTTTCAAAGTTTCAAAAGTGAATCTTCTAAATATTGATAACGTTCTTGACTCCATACCCATTTATTTCAAAGATATATTTCAAAAAGTACTCGTGAAAATCAGAGGGAAACAATATGTTTAAGAGACTCCTCTAAAAAAGAAAGAGTATGAGGAAATAAGACAAAAAGAGCTATAAGATTCTCTTTGGGAAAAGACAGAATATGTAAAAGACGTATTTTTGAGACAAGAAGCTCAGAACTCATATCTCTTGTAGCGTCATTAATCTCTTTTGTCCCATTGATAGAAAGATGGATTTCAAAAGCATATTCTTTCAAAAAACAAATATTCTGCTCCGTAAAAAGAAGTCCATTGGTCGCTATTTTAAAGAAGATGGCCTTTCAAAGTCCTTTAGATTTCTCTGATGCATACAAAACGAGTTGTTTTAGAAGTGCAAATTCAAGAAGCGGTTCTCCTCAAAAAAAAGAAAGCGTTTTTATCTCTCATGGCTGCTCCAAATAAAAATCAATAATATTTTTCCCAACAGAGACATCAAGTTTTTTATTCGTAAAATCAAGATAACAATATTCACATCGAAGATTACACTGTTCAGTAAGATTAAAACGAATTTCATCAATCTTGTTTGTCATAAAATTTTTCTTTCACTGAACCTGTGCAATACTTCTATGAAAGTGAATCATAATCTCATTAAGAGTGTGGAAATTTTTTGCAAGATGTTCTTCACTCAAAGCATCCTTTTCATTATCAAAGTACCGTCAAATAGGACAAACACAAAACCACCTATTATAACAATGAGAACAATCATTATGTTCTTCAAAAATACTATGAATATGGGATACAAACTCACTATTATCAAGTTCTTTTTCTCTATGAAAACGGGTACAATTTTTTTTGATTCCACTTCTGTCTACTTGGTTCTTTTTACAATACTCGTCATTTGCAAGATTTTTAAGGTAGAGAGCTTCTGAGTCAGCAAATTTAAGAGCTCTATTTTTTTGAGCGTAGAGCTGTATTTTTAAAAGCGTTTGGCGAAGCATCTCAAAAGTCTTTTCAGTCCAAAAAATATTGGCAAGAGGTGAAAGAGAAAAATTGGTAAATCCCGCAGAAGCAAGGAGAAAGAAAACTTTTGAAGCAATCTCTGGATTTTTATAAGAAAAAAGAATAATAAATCCTACTACATTTTTAAATGGGTATAACATTGAAAGAAATTCACGAGAAAGTGTCTTTTTAAAAGAATTTTCATGGAGAGAGATGGTAACACTCGCATTATGTTCTCGCACAAATTGAAGTTTTTCTTTTGAAAGGAGGAGTCCATTTGTAATAAGGGAAAAACGGATGTTCTTATTCTTTTCGAATACCATTTCGATAATCTGAACGATTTCTTTCCATTTAAGAAGTGGTTCTCATCAAAAAAATTTTATAGAGTCATATTCAAGCAAATGAACTTTCTCTGTAAACTCAGGTACTTTGATACCATCAACTTCATTTTTTTTGAGTTCAACGTAACAGTATTCACAGTTCAGATTACAAACCTCAGTGATGTATATATCAAGAATTTTCATGAATTATGCTTTTTGAAGTAAATCTTGGAAAGTTACTCTAAAATGATTTCACTCTACAGGTGTCACTCGGTGGTAAGAGACCGAAGAAGATTTTATAAGGACAAGTCTATTTCTCTTTGGG
>CAYUZH010000007.1:5911-16081 GCA_964449635.1 uncultured Candidatus Peribacteria bacterium
TCATACGGAATTATTCTGGTACCTTGAAACTTCCCTATTTCTAAAACTCAACCATAAGATTCTTGCCACAGATTATCTGAATTGTGGACATAATAAATAAAAGCACCTACTTCTTCATACGAATCAAACGTAAGATTATGCCAAGAAGTAAAATCATCATTGACTACCATTTCATCACGGACCATATCTTTACAAATGTCTGTATGCCAAGACATATAATCCCCTTCTGTATATATTTGAGCGATTCCTCATCATTGATACTGAAATTCTTTCATCATGTTATCAAGAGTTGCTATAGAGAGAGGATGGTGTTTGCGTATTTTTGTTTTATAAAATAATGAAAGAAACGAGATAAATTGAGGAGTCTGAAAGTAGTCATAGAGTCTATTAAAGTTCTCTCAAGAGAAGTAAAGTGTTTTGTTTGATATATATCATTCTTTTCTCGTATCAATAATATGGATGTCATTTCTCTCCATTTCATTATCAACAAGAGAGAAAAAGTCAGGATCAATAAAATCATCAAACACATAAAATTGGACCGGTTCTCTCGAAAGAAAATCAGTTTGAATTTTTAGAATCGTTTCTTTGTCTAAAAAGTTTTTTGCAATCACTGAAAGACACTAAATAAAGTAAATTTCTTTTTTATCTCATTCAATACAGTAGTATTTTACTAATTTCTTCAAAGTATAAAAATCTTTTATTTTTTCTTGAAAAATATCGATTCAACGAGTATCAAAAAAAGGGGTAAAAAGAGAAAGTCGAGGTTTATGTAAAAATCGGAAAAACTTTTTCTTCCTTCAAGAAGCAGATTTTAAATATCATACTTGTTTTATATCTCAAGAGTTGATAAATTCAGGTATTCATTCATACATACACTGACTCTGAATAATTTCGTATACTTTCAAATCAACAGAAGGACCTGTAAAATCAATACCAATACAATCAAATTGAACAAAGTTTTTTTCAAGTTTATAAGAATCTTGTATTCAAAGTATTTTTCGAATACTTGTGATGAGTTTAATACTTTCCGAAAAAGGAATATTATAAAGAGAAATATACAATTTTGCCCTCTCTGAAAGAGAATCAATCCCGACATGAAAAACCAAGCCTGGGAAAAGAGTAAATATAATATCAATGTTTCGATTATGAAGCGGAAACAATTTTTTCAAATAGGAGGCAATATTTTGATTTCTTATATTTTGAGGAAATTGAGAAAAGTCTGATTGATAAGATAAAACTTTATCAATACAAAAACGCTGATTCGACAAGACAAACTCAAAATCAGAGAAAGGAAACGATTGTAAAAATTGTATAAGATTTAATTCTTGATTCATAGGAGTCAAAGATAAATAAGCTTCTCAATATCTTTTTTCACATTTTCAAGATATTCAAGAGAAAAATTACACTTGTTATAAATTTCGATAAATGGAGTCTTTCCATCAATTCATAAAAGTATATTATTGAGAGTATCATTAATATAAAACTCCGATTTATAATCGTTTTCAATATATTTTATGACCTATAACAAATTTCCCTCATGATAAATACGGTTTTTTGGATATTTTGAAAGAACATTTAAAATAATAAATAGAGTCTTCTTGCACCGTTTCTCACTTTATATCTATATTAACTCAAGTAACTATTTTTATAACTTCTTGGAATTCTTGTTGATCAAGTCATCAAAAATTCATCATATTATATTCTCCATCACCATCATCAATCGATTGTAAAAGTCCATTAACAATGTATCAAAAAGAGAACTGCTCTTTTGATTTATTTATAATTCCATACTTTTTAATAACATCATCTGCTTTTCAAAATAGCTCTGTTAAATCATAATTTCCATCCATTCCTTCATACCAAAATTGAATAATTTTAGAAACCTGTGCATACGATTCATAGACAAAGTTTTTATAATCTTCTTTGAGTAAACTATTCCATTTATCATTGTTTGATCAAAGTATTTCTTTTATAACACCTCAAAGTTGAAATCAGAGTCTGTGAGCCATAGTAACTCAACTAGATAAAATAGGGTCAGAGAAAAATGCAGCATCTCCTACAAGAAACCAATTCTCTCAGACGATATTTTTTGAGAATCAGTTCCAATTCTTTATAACAGAAACCCTTGGAAGACTCATATACGAAAAGAAATCAGCATGTTCAGTAGATTTTCTAATTTTAGGATTTTTTTTCAAAGCATGAAAAAGAGTTTCTTCTTTATCTCATAATAAGAACTCCGGTGTTTTTTGAGAATTAAAAACCATTCAAACAGATATGATATCCTCTGATAGAGGAATATACCATGTCCAAGCACCATTTCATAAGGCCGTAACAGTAGTAGAAACACCTCATACAGAAGAGGAATCTTGGATAAAACTCGCTCCCTTAAGATATCAATGAAAACATATGTTTCAAAAGAAATCTCACGAAGAAGAAGACCCTCTTTTTTCACTAGAAATAAATCAAGGTAAAAATCAGGTAGCATCTACATAGTATTTTGAAGTCAATGTCTGTCAATCACTCAGAATAAGGGATGAAACGGAGTCAGAATCTTTCCAGAGGATTTCCTCAATTTTTTTTCAGGTAATTACATCAATTCATTGATCTTTTGCATATTCTAAAAGAATAGAGTCATATTTACTTCTTTCAACGTGATAAGAAGTAATATTCGAGTACTTATTATAGTTTCCTGAGTGTGTACGAAAAGAGTTGAAAGGGAGAAAAAAACCTTCCTCTATAAATTTTCACCAAAAATAATAAGCTCCAACTTTTTTGATAAATTTTGCATCATCAACTTTTCATAAACACCCTATTTTATCAAGAATTTTAATGGTTCCAGGAAGAAGAGCTTCTCATATTTTAAAACGCGGAAAGTCTTGCTTATCAACTATAAGAATACGCGCTTGAGGGATATGTTGTTTTACAACAATGCCTGTAGTTAATCAGGCAGGACCAGCTTCAAACAATGATAAGATCATAATTATTATACATAATTAGAAAAATTATAATGACTATGGTTATTTATTTAAATACCATTTTTGTCAGAGAGTATATCTTGGGGAAGGCGCATGAACTTGAGAAATCCTATGATAAGATGTTTTCTCTATTTTGAGATAAAAAAGTAAATTTGGCTTTGGAAATATTTTCTTATATGTTTGAAACCTATCTGAGTTGAAAGAAATTCATAAACTTCAAATATCATCAAAATGTCTTTTTTCTTCTTCCGTTAAATCAAGAGTTCAGAGTTCCAAGTTCCCACCATACTCTTCTTTCCACTCCTTGTGGAGATAAAGTCGAGATGTTCCGTGTTTATAAGGATTATCCATTTGATAGTCTGTATGCCGATTAAAGTAATTTTCAGAATCCCTTAGTACATTTACCTTTGCATACTCTTTTCAAGGAGTATCAACTCTTGTTCATAAAATAAAGGAAAGTATCTTTTTAAATTCGTCCGATTCAATACATTCAGTGAGGTATTTGTATCAGAGACTAGAAACAGGGATTCATGATTCATAGTTATCATACATATCTCAGAATATTTTTTTCTCAAGAGGATAAGATAGTATCTCTTCCGAAAGAGATTGGAATTTATCTATTTGAAGAAAATCTTCAAATATTAATACCTTTGTTCATTCTAAACTATCAAATTCGAGTTTAAGTTTTTTAATAGTTTGAATATCTAAATATTTCGGATTAATCCAATCTTTTAACATTATATAAATTTATTATATTGTAAGATATATTTTTTGTAATCTTCTCAAAAAAGTTTTTCATATTTTTCAAAAATTTTCCCAAGAGTAAGTTCAACTTTATTGACTCAAACAACATATTCTTTATGTTGTGTACAAGAGCACATACTATTATTCTCACATTTTTTATGTTCAAGTCAGATTTGAGTAATATGGAAGTCTATAAACTTAGCATCATCATAAAAGAAATGTGACCATAAAGAATGACCTACATCACCATTTGCATGAACCTCAATCATATTATACAAGCATCTTTTATAAAGAGTATTTGTATAATTTCGAGTTATATATCTACTAAAAGATGTAAGGAAAAAGAACTGACCTCGAGAGTATCTTAAATATATTAAATCAAGAATCTTTTTTATTGTTTTTATATATTGAATCTGTTCTTTTTCTTGCCATTCAACTCATTTAACTATAGATATATGAATTCATTTAAAAAGAAGTTTATCACTCAAAAATAAGTATGATTTAAAAAGATTATCAAGAACTTTTTTATCGGGAGAGACAGTGATAACACCATAAAGATCTTCCTGAGAATATCATTCAAGCTTCTTTAAGTTTTTAAGAACTCTATTGAAACTTCAACTTCAATCTTTAAAAGTACGATGGGCATCATGAGAAGTTTGAATTCAATCTAAACTAAACGATATTTTAACGGAATTATTTTTTAAAAAAGTAAAAAAAGCTGAGTCTATAGAGATAATTCAAGAAGTTGAAAGAATAATATGCAGCTTTTTACAGGTAGTAATATTTTTACTATGTGCATAATTTACAATGGATTTTATAAGAACTTTCTTTAGAAGTGGCTCACCTCCAAGAATATAAATAAGTTTATAGTCACCTTCTGAGGATAAAAGAGCATCTATCGCTTGCATATAATATTCTTGTTTCATTTCATTATCATTTGGTTTATGACGGACAAAACAATAATCACAGTCAAGTGGACAAGATTCAGTTATATAAAGTTTAATTGAGTACATTTAGCTGGAAAAAAGAGTTATATTTTTTCTTTGTATATGTCAAGAATACTTATTTCAATGAGCAAATCAATATTTTCAGTTAGAGACTGTTTGGATATTGTGTTTTTTAAAAAATTCATCAAGATACGCAACATATTTTTCTCTATTTATTTCTCAAGATAAAAAATATGAACGGAGAGAGTTATCAGAAAAAGCCATCCTTTTTTCGATTCCATTTGAAAACAATGTTTTTTCTATTACTTGCATGTTATAATTAAACACTCCGTTATTTAAAAACTTTTGATTTATAACATACTCTTTTATTTGAGAAAGTTCTCTTAATCTAGCGTATTGATAAAAAATTTTTCTTTCATCAAAAAAATTAGCATGAAGGAGTTCCTCTTTACAATCTCAAGAAAAATCAACTTTTATATTATAAAAGTCAGGAAAAAACCTCTTTATATACCCAAAAATATCAAGGAAATCTATTCACAATTTATTGATGAATTGTATATTGCCATTTTTTAGTTCACTATCTACATCAGTAACTATATGCTTTATTCCGTGCATTTTCGCGTTTCTAGAAGCGATTTCTACATCTTCAACATTATTGGTTGATAAAAAAGAATACGCTATAACTTCTCCTGAATAGTTTTTTAAAAGATAAGAAAGAATAATATTAGAATCATATCATCAGGAGAGAGAAATAGAGACTCTATTTTGAAATTTTGGAATTCGTCTTATTAAAGAGACCTCTAAAGCATGGAAAAAACTTCATATTGAAGGAAATGAAAAAAGATTATAATAAATTGTAGAAAGAGAGGTTCAGTCAAACACCACATAAGATTGAGGAGGTACAACATATATAGATTCAACGAGAGTTCAAGGACTATTTATAAAACGAAATACAGAAAGTTCACAAAAGGCTTCTTTACAAAGTGAGTAGTCAATTGGAAATCACTCTAGTTCAGAAGAGAAGAAGAAATTATTTTCTATAAGAGAATAAAAGAGAGATTTTGTTCCCCAAGCATCACGATAAAGAAAATACTTTCAAAGTGACGTATCATGAATAAATATAGCAAATTCACCATTCAAATACTCAATAAACTCCTCTCCTACTTTTTTATAAGCGAAAAAAATGACTTCAAGTTCTGTATAATCGTTTTCAAATCAAGAGATTCACAGAGTATCTAGTATTTGTTGTTTATTATATATTTCTCAAACGAGTCATATTACAAGATTATCTCTCACAAAAGGCTGTGAAGTATCTTTATCTAAATCACTAATTTGTAAATGCGCATGATAAAAAGATAAATTTTCAGAGAAATAAAAGGACTCCGAATCCTTTGCTCGAGTTTTTACAGGAGAACAAAGGCTTTCGAGAGACCTTTTACTATTAAAAGAAATTCAAGCAAGTCAACACATACTATTTACACATACATATAATCTTTCGCTTTCTCAATGTAGAGAGCATATTGAGAGTTATCTTTTGCTGCAATTCGAATTTTATTTGCATAAAAAACAGAAAGTCTATCACGGTACCAAAGAAGCTTATTCATCTGTATAATTTTTAGATCTTTCTGAGAATCTTCGAAGTAAGAATATCGACAGTCGGAACATAATTGAGAATCATTATCAAATTTACACCCTATATATTTATCAACTTTTTCAAGAAAGTCTTCATCATCTATATTAGCAACAACGTACTTTGAATAATCCTCCTCTTTATTAATAAAAGGATTAAAAACGATATCACCATTTGAAAATGCTTCTGTATAAAACCAAAGACATCTTCCTTTGTTTTTTGCACTCAACATCTGAAATCGAAATTCTTTATTAAGTGCATTCAAATAAAGAAATCTCCCTTTTCAAATACTGTCAAAAATATAATCATAAACCTTTTGAAGCTCTTTAATAAAAGTTATCTGGAAATTCTTTTCCCAAAGCTTTCAATCAACAGGAGCTATATTGATTGTGCAGTTAAATCACTCAGTATCAACAAGATACTTATATGATTCAAACAAATCAACTGTTGTATTAGAATCAACTGTCATGGCGATTCAAAGATGAGTATCTTTGATGTTTTGTAAGACTAACTTTTTATATCAAATAACATTCTTAAAAGAACTTTCTCATCATTTATAATTTCTATTTTTATCATGAATATATTCGGGTCAATCAATACTCCAAGCCAAATAAATATTTTGTTCAGCAATAAATTGAAGTTTTTCCTGAGAAAATCAAATACCAGAAGTACAAAAAGAAATATCCAGTTGTTTCCCTGTTTCTTTTTCTAATTTTCGAGCATATGGAACAGCTTCTTGAATAAGGTGAAAATACAAAAGTGGTTCTCCTCCAAGCAGATGAAGAAGCTTATTTTGTCCAGGGGAATACATAAGAAGTTCTACCAATTTTTTTAAAGAAGAGAGAGAAATACTTCTTCATTTTTCCTTATCAACAAAACAATATGTACATCTCAAAGGGCAAGCTTCTCAGATAATCACTTTAACATAATATATTTGCTTATCAAATTTCTTAAAATCTGTCATAAATGATCTATATAAGGAAACAAAACCTAAGAAATTTTTGAAATATTTCTATATAAAAATTATATTTTGATTATTTTGCAAGCTCAAAACAAAGTGATTTCATGCTTTTTAATCACTCGTCTGAATCTGGGATTTTGTTACAAAGTTTATTTTCTGAATTAGCTTTCGCAAAATATAATATATTAAGACAATAAGGAATAAATTCATCTCCTTCACCATTTGTTTTTTCAGAAAGGCAGAGCGATTCTAAATATTTTATATCCTGAGAAGATGAAAAATATATACTTATATCATTTCATGGAGTATAACTAATGGGTTTTCAAGATATTATATCATCGTAGAAACCATTCATACGAGATAGAAATTCATTTTTATCTTTAAAAAAGATTGATTGATATGTATTAATATCATAGTCATAAGACCATACTTTTGTCCATAAATCTTTGTTTTTATTTTTCACAGCATAAATATATATCCGTTCTTTAGAATGAAATTTACTAAATTTTTTATAATCCTCTAAGCTTTCTACCTTATCAAAAGTTGCAATAATAAAAGGATATTTTCAAGGGGTTTTTTGAATATCTAACTGAATAGATGGTGAATTAAATACAGATGAAGTGAAAGAAAGATTTGATCATGTTTTTGAATCTGTCTGAACCATCTTGGAAATACTTGTTTTTACAGCGAGTTCATTAGATTTTTGAATATTTAAAATTTTTAAACCAAAAAAAACAATTGATAAAATACAAATTGTCAAAAATAGGAAAAGGATATTTTTTTTCATAAATTATATTTTTATTAACACCACCCTCAGCTTCCATGAGAACCATGAGAACCATGAGAACCATGAGAACCATGAGAACCATGAGAACCATGACCTGCTAGATAATTTGCGGTAACAACTCCTGCATCGTTTAAATGTCACATATACGCTATAGAACTCACATGAGCACAGGCATTACTTGAAGGCCAAACGTTTACATGAGCTGTTCACGGAGCATGAGGAATTCCAGGACCATCTGGAACAGCATTGAAATGTCCTCCGCCATTAGCATGTCACCAAGTTCATGCTCCCACTTGATCCACAGTTCAAAGAAGAATCGATCCAGCAGCAAGTCAAAGAGCATCCTTTTTACTAACTTTTCATGATTCGTTTGTTAAAAAAGAATGTATCTTTTTTTTGATTTTCGGAAAGGTCTTTTTCCCTTTTTCCATAAAAATGAAGTTATATATAAGAGAACCGTTAATTATTGTACCCAACTATAGAGTACTTCTTTTGCCTCTGGATCATTTGAAATTTTATCAAAGATATAATCAAGAATTCAAATTTGAAGAAACATTTTTTCATCTTTTACAAGAGGAGTATACAAGCTACCAGTTGTTTTAAAATTATGAATAATATCAACTCCAATATATGGCTTATAGACATGTTCATTATATCCAGGAAGTCAATCTAGACAACTTGATTGAACAGATATTTTAGTAACTTCACTTTCCATCATTGATTTATAAGTAGATTCACCATTTTCTTTTAGTTCTGTCATCAAAAAATCTTGAATTCACATTCTTCCAAGCATTCTCGATTCATCCGAAGCATAAATTTTACCATCGTAACTATAAGCAACACATCATATAGCGAGTCAACTTGGACTTCTTATATCCATGAAGTTTGGTTCCTGACTTCAAAGTATTTTCATAAGGTATACTGTCGTGATACTCTCTTTGAATTTTATTCATTTTTTATTCACTTCTATAATGTAGTCCATTGATTTTTTATAAAAATCAAGCCATTCTTCTTTTGTATAAGAAAGATTTTTTAAATCTGATGCAGCAAATCAATATGGATTGAGCCAACGAAGAAAAATTCATTGGAGTCATAAACTAACATATGAATCTATGAGATCTTTATAATAAGGAAGATTTTCTTTTGTCACAGTCAATAGAGCTCATACTCGAGTTTCCATCTTTCTTTTTTCATATTCATCATTAATTCTTTTAATCCAATAGGTAACTTTATCAAAACTATTTCCATCAAATCAGGTACGATTATTATTATGATTTCTTTCATCGCCATCAAGAGAAGTAGAAATACCAACATTTTTCTCCATAAGCCATGTTAGTTTTTCTTCCGTCATAAGAGTCAGGTTCGTAACAAGAGAAAAAGATACGTTCTTTTTTAAATACTGTCAACGAATAAGAGCATTTTCAACCATATACTGAACAACTTCCCAATTAACAAGAGATTCTCATCATTGAAATTCAATAGTAAGGTTATTAGAGTTTGTAAAGAATATAGTATCAAGAACTTTTTCTGCTGTTTCTAAAGACATATCAACATCTTTTGCTGTCATAGGAGCCACTGCCGCATGACAGTATTTACAGTGATGATTACAACGAAGTGTTGTAATCACAATGTGTAAGACAGGACCAAGTCAAACATGACTACTCCTAAGAGCGTAGCTTCAAGTCATCTTTTGCTCGTAGTCAGAATTTTGAATAAATCCTTTCGAAAGAAGTTCTTTGTACGAATCGAGACTTTCTACTTCTCACGTGATAAATCTATTGAAATCCTCAGCAGATAAAAAATGAAATTTCCCTGCATCGTTTGTAAGGAGATATGACGTATCATCAAATTTTTTAAAACGAAAAAACGCAAGTTTATCCGTTTTAAAACCATCAGGAGTATGTACTTGTAAAGACATATTATTTTTGATTATAGATTCATATAAGATAATTCATAAACTCATGAAAAACCTCATCAGAGTCTTCAGAGTCTATCTCAATAGAGTCATTATGGAAATTGATTTCTACATACTCTTTAAAATCCTGAATTCCTATTTCTATAACTTCTTTTGTATAAAAAGCCATATCGAGTTTATATGTAGACATAGATTATTTTTTAAATTTTAA
>CAYUZH010000007.1:16091-23670 GCA_964449635.1 uncultured Candidatus Peribacteria bacterium
CTGCAACCGCTTTTAAGTCAACTGATACAGTTGGTTTTTGTGTATCATTTGAAGATTCTGCTTCTATTTCTTTCAGAATCTTTTCTATTTCTTCTTCGTCAATTTTTAACTCAGGATCATTTTCAATTTCTTTGAGAATTTCGTCAATATCTTTATCAAAATCAATTTGATTAGTAGTTTGGTTTTGAGTATCAAGGGTAACAAAATTTTGTATATCAAGTGGTCCTAAAAGAGATTTTGTAATAATTGCTTCACGAATAACTTTATTATCTTTTTCTAGCTTATCTCTTAAATAAACTTCAAGTAAATCATCCGTAAAGTCTCGAACTACTTTCTCTGCATCGAGAGGAACATCGTCTTTAGGAGTATACTGAAGGAGGATATTACCATCACTATTAATAGAAAAAAGAAAATATCACCTATCAATGAAGTTAAATGCTGCCTTTAAAACAATATCTTTATCAAATATCTTTGTATCTATAACCATCTCTAGAGAATTTCATTCCGTACTTTTTCTTAAAATTGGTTCCATAATTCATTAGTTATTGAGTATAAAGAGATTATATATAATTTTACTCTTGGTCAAAACTTTAATCTAAAAATTTAGGAGCATATTCTTTGTCATATCTTTCAGCACATTCTTTAATAACTTTCATAGCTTCCTCAGGTCAAAAAAATCATTCAACTTTTCAAGTTCAAGGTTTTTTAAGGTGTTTATAGTATTCCCAATAGTGAGATGTTTCATTTTGCCAGTGTTTTCAAAGCTCATCAATACTATGAATATGATCTTGTCTTTTATCACTATTAATTACGGCGATGATTTTATCATCCACTTCTCATCCGTCAACAAATTTCATAACCCCTATAACTCTTGCTTCAACGACAGATCAAGGAACAAGAGGCTCCGTAACATTCACTATCTCTATATCAAGTGGATCTCAATCTAAATCCCAAGTACATGGAATCGCTCCATATGCAAAAGGATATGATAGTGAAGAGTAACCTACCCTATCAAGCTTCAAAACTCAAGCTTCTGTAATAAGCTCATATTTATTGATAGACCCTGCATTTATTTCGATAATACTATTTACGATTTTTTCCTCTTCTGAAGCAAATGGAGGAAGAATATGAAGGAGATTCAACATATATTTGCTTGGTTTGTGGTTAATATTTGCCATAGACATATTTATTAAATAAATTCGCATCAATTATATAAAATAATTATTATTATCAATAAAAAATTTTTGAAATTAAAATATTATTTCCTTGAAAAAATAGGTATCTATTTCAGAGTGAAGATTTCATATATATATTGAATTAAAAAATACAAAAGAGGTACTTAAATCAATTTCAAGCAAAGAAGAGTTATCTTTTCAATCGAAAGTATAAACATCAACACTTACTTTGTACGAAGATTTAGCAATAAGTAAGCCGAGTATTTTTAATAAAAGTTTATTCTTTTTGTTTTCTTGAGAAGTATATAAATGAAAGTTTACTATTCCTAAAGACTCATGGAAAGAATATAAAAAATTATTAACAAGAAATAATGAATTATATGATATATTTTTAAGTTGTATTTTTACAGAGTTCTTTTGACTATTTTTTAACTCTTCTCTTATATGTTGAATATGTAGAGATCGAGTTTTTTTAACCTTTTTTAAATAACTAATTCAATCCTCAAGAAGAAACTTTTTATTTTGAAAAGAAAAGCGAGTACAAAGGGATTGACATATAATACAGCTTTCAGAAATACACCTAGAGTGTGAAGTATCATAAAAACACTCCTGAATTCAGGAATGAATAAGTTGGTTTTTATTTAAGTCAAAAACAACTTTTTGTGAATCTGGCGTATCGTTTGCTATGAATTCACAGTTATAAATCTTTCCATCAAGTCAAAGAGACAGAGTTCAAAATGGACAAGATTTTAATCAAAGACGGAAAAAGCCATGTATATATTCTGACTTCTCATATTTTTTATAAAACACAAAAAGTTTTGATAGCTCATCAGCAAGAGAAGAAATACTTATAGAATCCCAATCATTAACAGTTAATGCAGCATTGTAAGTAATAGGACAAGAAAATTGTTCTAATAAAAAAAGTGTGTCTTCAAAAAAGGTTCAAACATTTACCTTATTTACGACTTTATTAATAGTAAGTTTTTTAGAGAGAACTTTATTCTTTTTCAACTTAAAGAAATTTTGGGAGGTCTGCAGAAAGAGTCACCTATTCTGGTTATGAGAAGTTTCATTTCCATCAACACTAACACAGACATTGTCTATTTTCTCTAAAATAGGAATCTGGCTATCTCTTAAAACTGTTAAATTCGTAACAATAGTAACTTCTACTTTTTTTTCTGGGTAGAGTAATTTTTTATAGTTCGCATAGTCGACAAATTTCTCTAAGTCAATATCTTTGAGTAGTAAAGGTTCTCATCAATAAAGAACGAGGTTTTTTATATATCCCTCTGTTTCATAAAAAAAATCAACTGCCTTCTTATAAATTTCAAAATCAAGATACTCGTGTCTTTCATTAGGAACATGGCAGTAAGAGCATGATAGATTGCAATAATGTAAAAGAGGGATAGTAAAACGAAGGATATGTTTATTAAAAATCATTTTCAATATTAAGTGAGGTAAGAAGTTCTCTAAAGTAATTTTTATCAATATCTTTGTAAAGTTTACATTTTTTAATAACTTCTGTTTCGACTAAAGTCTGATTAAAGCATCCATATTGCTTCTGTTTTATAGCTGCAAATATATTAACTAGCATTTCAGGATACCCATAGACATTTTCATAAAAATTATTACAAAAATCTGACAAGTATCAATGTCATATATCATGAAAAAACCAAAACATTTTATCTGGAGAATAAACGTAAATTAATGTTTTTATATCATTTTGAATAATATAATCTAAAAACTCTCTTGTTTGATCAGTTTTATGATCTATAAGTGGCGTATATTCAACTCCATTTATTATCTTAGTACGAGCAAGAATAGAAAAAGTATTTTTGATTATTTCACTCTTATATCTACCATTGGAAATACATTCAATAATAAGTTTCTTTTCCACATATATAATATGAGATCCAACTCTTTTAAACGGAGTCGCTTCATAGTTTAGTACAGAAATATTTTTCCCATAGGCATAAATGCGCTTAAAATCAATAAAATATGATTCTAACTGCGATTGAGAGTATCATTTATAGTCTTGAAAAATCATAGGAAGATGGGAGTAAATTTTTATAATAATTCATCCAAAACAGAAAATACTTGAAATCTTCTTTATTAATATATTTTCATGTTTTTAATAAAGGATAAATAGCTGTATAAACCTCGCTAATAACTTCTTTTTCTTTGTATTGAGACAAAGTAAGAAGTTTTATAACAGAGAAAATACTCGCATCCATTTCATCTTTATGCTTAAAAGTTCACTTAGTATAAATATGATGTAAGTAAATATGACCTAAATCATGATACCACCAAAAAGTACTTCAAAAGAAATCAATAGAAAATTTTTCACGAGGATGATTGATAAAATACCTAAGTATCTCTCCATTATAATCATGGGCATCGAGAATATACAAGTTTCATTGTTTTCTCGTTTTTATATATTCTTCCCACTTTCGAGAAAATAACTTCTTTTCACACGCTTCAAAATATTCTTGACTCTTAAAAAAACAATCATAATAAACATACTCGACAATAGAGGCATCAACAGAAAATACATAATATCAAGGAAATTTATTTATAAAATTTTTCTGGAGATGAAAAGACGGACTTATATGAATATTTTCTCAAAATTGTTTTATAGCAAGAATATTTTTTAATGCAGGAGAATTTATTTGATACATAAAAAAAACTAACAGTATAATTCTTTCATTATTTTATTAATAACACCTTTGTTTTTACGAAATAAAAATCAAGGTAAAAACTCACAAATTGGTCATTGTTTCATTATATGAATAAGTTCTATATTTGAAAAAATTTGTTCATTTATATATTTTATACGTTGAGAAGTATCTGATAAAAGTAAAGGGGGGGTTTTTGGAACTTGAGAAGAATATTTAGATATCCATACTGGACAAGGAATAATCTCTCAAGAAGGAAGAAATGTGAAATTATTTTTAAAATCATCCTCGCATTCAGAAGATGATGGAGAAAGTGGATAAAAAATATTTATATCCATTTTTCATCGAAAAAATTTTACCTTAATAAGTTCAGATATAAGCTTTTTGAAGTCCTCTTGCCTCCAATCCATTTCAAAAAGAAAAATACATTTTACTTTTCTAAATCAAATCTTATAGAGAGAGTAAAAAGAAGAAAAAAGAGAAGATACTGCATAAGGCGATATACAAAAATTAACAGAAAAAAAAGATAAATCTTCAAAAATTGATAAATTTGAAATGATTTTATTATAGCTCGTATTTCAAAGAAAGTCTTTCCTATAAAAATCATGAGTACTTTGATTTCCATCGATACTTATTTCAACTTTAATTTTTGAACTAAACTTTTGGCAGAATTTTAAAAAGCGGTCATCTATAAGAGTCCCGTTTGTGTTAATAGATATAATTTTTATATTATCAGGGAGAACAAAATTATCTGATATCATATAGTCAATAATTTCCTTATTAAGGAGAGGTTCACCTCAGTAAAGATTTAAGTCTATTTTTTTAGACTGAAACATATCAAGGATAGATTGAAATGTCTGAATAGTCATTTTTTTTACTCCTACTGAAGTTTCAAAATCTTGATAACAATAATTACAAGAAAGATTGCATGTATAAGCAAGCATAACTTGGACAACTGTTATATTAGAATTTTCTATATTCATGGCACTTGTTTTTTATTTATTTCAAAATAACTTTTTCTCCTTAAAAAAGGCTTTTGCAAGTAATCATAAAGTATTGTCTCCTTGACGAGAAGGTAACAATTATTCCTATATTTACAAACACTACATTCATCCGGAATAAATTGAGAATCAATTTTATTTTGAAAATTAATCGAAAAACCTTGTCTAAAATGATTCGCTATAATACTTCTTTGCTCGCGAAAGCTAAATCAAAAAAGAGATTTTCGAGCAAGTCACTTTTTGTATAACTCATATCGTCTCTCTTGAGAATAGTTGTCATCTATAAATGTATGATACTGAATATGTAATATACACTTAGGAAAATTAGTAACTACGAGTCAAATTTGAGGAAAGTTATTTACAAGAAAATTAAGAGAAGAATTGAAAGAAATAGCTATATCTTTTGTATAAATAAGAGCTAAATCTTCTTCGTTTCCAAGAGCGTATCAAGAGAATTCTACAAATTCAAAGAAGATTCATCAAGGAAGAAGTGAATATGAATGTAGATACTGAATAAGTGGGATAATATCTTTATAATTACTTCTGTTAACAACATAGATAAGTGTGTATGAGATATTTCTTTCTTTAAGATATTGTATTGATTGAATAACTCGAGAAAATACATTTTTTCAAACGAGATTATTATGTATTTTTTCAGTTCAGTGAAGAGATATTCTAAACTCTTTGATTCAAGCTAAAGACAGTTTATTAATAGATTCAGGAACAAGGGTTGTTCCATTAGAGGTAAGAGTGAAACGGCGAACTTTAAAGTGAGTATATATATATGTAACCGTAAACAAAAGATTTTCCGAAAGAGTAGGTTCTCATCAAAGTATATCGACATCATAAACAAAATCATTTTCTTGTTCAAAAAATATTTGATGCAAATATGATACTAATTTTTGCTGATCATTAGTATCAAGTTGATGAAAAGAACGATTCTCTAAGGATTGCATATCTCAAACATAACAAAATTTACATTTAAGATTACAAAGAAAAGTAAGTTCTAGATATACTTTTATTATTTTTGGCATAAAGATGTTCAAATATCTTTGTATATTTTGTTGAGGTATATCGTATATTGTTCTTTACTCTCACAATATACGATATACTGTTTAAAAAATTTATTTTCACTCAATAATGAACAAGTCCCCTCTTTTACTGCTTTCTGAACACTAAGAAAATCAATGGAAATTCAAGGAATATTAAATATAGGTTCATTTTTTCGTAAAAATATTTTCTTTTCATTTTGTTTAATGCGACATTCATTATAAAAATCTTGTTTATAAATAATATCACTGCAATCATCAAAAATATAATATACTTTATTAGATTGTAAAATAGGAAGAGCTTCTCAATCTGGAAGAAGAGTATGAATAAAAGTTTTTTTATCATTTTGAGAAAATCATTTAAAAACCTCATCTATCATCTGTGAATTTCCTCAAGAACAAAAATCTTTTAAAAGAGGAGCGAATATATTTTTTACTCAAGTTCAAACTTGAATTTTATTTAAATCAAAATCTTCACCATCGGGAATAATAATAAGAGGTGGATTTTTATTTGATGAAGTATGAGAGTTTTGAAGTGAAATTTGACTAAAATGCTTAAAAAGAAAATAACCATTAATTAAAAGAGAAAATACAAAAAGAATAATAAGACCTTTTTTCATAGTTTATTTAAAGGGTTAGCTTTTACATCCACCTACTACAACTACAATGATATGCATTGTAGTGGGTAGATCAACTTCAATGGGTAGTATATGCTGTATATTGAGTAGATGAACTACTAACCGAAGGAGTTGAACTCATATGTCAATTAACAATTCAGCTTACATGTCAACAAGTAGAAGAATTAACAATAGCAAATGTTTGTGTATTGGTGGCATTTTGAATAACTCAAGGATAGGGATCAAAACCAGAAGGAGATATAGAATTAGATACATTGTTTGAATGTCATACAGAATTATAATGACCTGCGGAGGTAATATCTGGGGAGCTTAACAACATAATAGAGCTTAGAGAGGCCCCAATAATAGCCTTTCAAAGAAATTCTTTTGAATTCTTAGTCAAAAAACAAGAAAGATTCTTTTCTATCTTTTTCATATTGCTAAAATAATTTTATTAATTATTAAACCAAGTATATTGAAAACAAAACAAATGCAACCATCAACAAAAAATACCCTCGACGTTCTATCGAGGGTATTTTTTATTTTCTTAAATCATAGAGTTTCAGCTGAGCAACAGATTTGAGAAGCATATCTTCTGCCTCTATAAATCGTTCCATTTCGATTCTATCTTTACTATCTTTAAATTTTTCCATCAAAGCAAGAGCTTTTTCACGAGCTTTAGAAGCTTTGTCATAATCTACTTCTTCTATATCAACAAGCATATCAGACATAATCTTTACCTTTGAATTTCTGACTTCAACGACTCCAGATCAGATAGCATAATCGTCTCTTTTTGTCATCCCATTTTCATCTTTTAAAACAAGATACATCGTACTTGGCTTTACAGATGTCAAAAGTGGAGAATGTCTATCAAGGATAGTAATCTCTCAACGACCAGTCATAAGCGTAATAGAAACAACCTTATCTGATTGAAAAGATTCTCCATTAAATGAAAGTATTTTTAATTCCATAATTTTTAAAGTTATAACTTTTAACTATTCTTATCTTTTTCATAGGCTGCTACAACATCTTCTACACTTGCCTTATACATAAAATATTTTT
>CAYUZH010000008.1:0-7901 GCA_964449635.1 uncultured Candidatus Peribacteria bacterium
TTGTAAAAAATTTATTCAGAGATTAATCGAGAGACTTCATTTGTTCAGATTTCATTTGTACCTTCAAACACAAAAAAACTCTGAAAGTCCTCACTCAAAAACCAATTCTCCCAAGCGAAAAAGAAATAAGCGAAAATATTCGCTCACGAAGTGCAAAAGCACGAGCGGCACAAAAGATTACCTTCTAACCAACGCTTACCTGTGAATCCAAAAGTAATCCTCAAAGAAAATACGCAAAACTTTCTCTCAGAAAGAAAAAAAGAAAGAATCGAACTCGAATATGGGTTCAATTCTACGTACCTCTTTATGATTGGACTTATTGCCTGCTTGATTATCTACTATGTTTGGATTATAAATGTAAACGCTACTCAAGGATACAATATTAGACAGTTAGAAATCGAGAAAAGAAATCTCACAGTAGAAAAACAACTCCTCGATGTAAAAATCGCAGAACTTGAAAGTCTCACAAATATACTCAACAATGATGAAGTGAAAAATATGGAAAAAGTTGAAAACCCTGACTACCTTGTGATAAAAGAAGGAGTAAATTATGTTTATAACAACTAAAAAAAATCTCGTGGAAAAATTCCACGAGATTTTTTTGTTTCTCTATTGAATTTTCTGTCTTTCCCTCTACAATAAACCCTATAAACTTTCAACTTTATAAACTTTTTACTCTTTCTCGTGCCAGAAGCTCTTAAACGCCTGATTTGAAATATATCGATGCTCCCCGGAATAGGAGAAAAAACAGCGACAAAAATCGCATTTTTTTTGCTTGGAACCAATAAAAATTATATAGAGGATTTTAAAATAAACCTCTGAAATATAAAAGAGAAAATTGGGTATTGCAAGAATTGCCATTCTATAAACGATGCTGGACGAGAATATTGTACTATTTGTGAAAATACAAAGCGAGATCCAAACAAAATTTGTGTGGTAGAAGAATACCTTGATATGCTCACCATAGAACAGGCTGGAGGTTATGATGGAGTCTATCATATCCTCTGAGGAGCAATATCTCCTATCAATGGTATCTTCGTCTGAGACTTGAATTTTGAAAATCTATTTAAACGAATAGAAAATTTTGAAAAAAAATGAGAACTTATCCTCGCGACCAACCCAAATATAGAAGGAGAAGCCACCAGTTCTTATATAAAAGAAGAAATAGAAAAAAGAGGACTCAAATATAAAACAACGCTTTCAAGATTATCGAGAGGACTCAGTTCAGGATATATTGAATATGCCGATAGTATGACTATAATCAACGCAATGAGAGAAAGAAAAGAAGTGAAATAGTTATAACTTTATAATTTCTTTATGAACGTCTACGAATGAGGACCAATTCCTCCAAAAGTACGAGTTACGAAAAAACAACTCAAACAAATTCAAAAAAACTATGAACTCGCTCAGGCGAAAGCAAAAGACTTTAGTGAGCAAGAAAAACTTGAAAAAGAACTCGCTGAGATTGAACTTGAGGAGCGCCTTAAAAATATATAACCAAAACCTCGTAGTACCTAATAAATTTCTATGATAAAATATTTTCTTTTTTTTATATCACTATTTTTCATTATTTGATGCGAAAATAAATCATGAGATACACTAACTTTAATAAATAGAGAAGAAGTAAATTCAACAGGAGAAACAAATGAAATACAAAATACTGAACTAGAAGAGCTTGAGATAAAGAAAGAAGGAAATCTTGTAACGTTAGTATGACCTAAAGAGTTAATCAAAAAAATGAATGAATGTAGTTTTAAAAATTGGTTCTGATATGGATATACTCTCGACTGGTGAGATGGATCTGAAAGCTCTCCTAAAGATACAAATTGTGCAATAAGTCACGATTTTAATGTCCCTTGAAAATATATAATAACCGCAACTCTTTGGCACCCAGGACCTACTGACTGACCTATAACAGATTGGAAATGAGAAGCATCGGTAGAAGTAATATCTTCAAATACACAAAATAAAAAACCTGAACTCACATTAAAAATAACTTCAGATTCAACAAAAAACATATTTTATTATCAAGAACTTCCAACAGTGCAGTGGGAAGTAAAAAACCTCGAGAGTAAATATATTCTTGATATAAAAGCAAAAGATTTAAAAGGAAATATAATATCAAATCCTTTAAGTTATTATAAAAATAATAAAGTATATTATGGGAAAGAAGTTTCCTATAATGGGAAAGGAGAATTTAGATTGGATAGGGGTGAAAACTATAATTCCTCTCTTAATAGCTGACAGTCAAATTTTTACATCGAATGAGAGCTAAAATCTTTTAGTTGATGAAACGTGGTAATAAGTACTATATCTAAAACCATAAGAATGACAGGAGAGTATAATCCTGAAGGTTCGATAGCTCAATGAGTAAAAATAACAACAAATGGAAAAATAGTAACATTAGAAAAAAACGTCTTTCACCAAGAATGTTATAATTACTTGATTGATTGGGGAGATGGGGAAAAAGATAAAAACGATTTTTCTCCACATACTCAATGTAAGCTAGATGGAAAGAATATGGTATTCTCTCACACATATGAAACTTTAGGGAATTATACAATTATCATGAAAGATAACTCCTACGATCCTTTTTCTCCAGTATGAAAAAATCCTGATTTTATAAAAAAACAAATTAATATCCAATAAATATGAAAGCACTCGAAATAAAAAATATTTCAAAAAAATACAAAGACTTTGAAGCCCTCAAAGATATCAATCTTGAGGTAAAATCAGGCGATTTTTTTGCCTTACTTGGAGTCAATGGAGCTGGAAAAACAACGCTTATTTGAATCCTTTCAGATTTAGTGAAAAAAACAAGTGGGAAAGTAAAGATATTTGGACACGATATCGATACATCTTTAGAACAAGCAAAAGAAACGATAGGAATTGTTCCTCAAGAGTTTAATCTCGATATTTGGTCTCGTGTTTGGGATACTCTTATCATCAACGCTGGATTTCATGGAGTTGAAAAACAAGTGGCTGAAGAAAGAGCAGAAAAACTATTGAAAAAACTCTCTCTTTGGGAGAAAAAAGACTCTACCGTCAGAGAACTCTCAGGAGGGATGAAACGCCGTCTTATGATAGCTCGTGCTCTTATGCATTCACCAAAACTCCTGATACTCGATGAACCAACCGCAGGAGTCGATTTAAACCTCAGACAATCAACACGGCAATTTCTGCGTGAGATCAATGAAACAGGAACAACGATTCTCCTGACTACACACTATCTCGAAGAAGTAGAAATGCTTTGTAATACCCTTGCTTTTATTAGCCATGGAAAAATCATCGAACATAGTTCAAAAGCTGATTTTTTCAAAAAAATCGACACTTCTCGTTTTGAAATTACTCTTAAAAAAGAGATGACACAAATCCCAACTTGTCTTGAAAAATACAAAACAGAACTCATAGAACCAAAAAAAATTGCTGTCTATATACCAAAACGTGAGACCTTGAACGACTTTTTCGAATCTATCGGGAAAGAAAAAATCGAAGTAGAAAATATCGAAAATGCCACCAATGAGCTTGAAGAGTTATTTTATAAGTTGACGAAATAATGAAATCTATTAGCCTATGCTTAATAGTAAAAGACGAAGAAAAAACTTTAGAGCGTTGTCTTTGTAGTATATTATCTATTGCAGATGAAATTATTATAGTCGATACAGGATCAAAAGATAAGACAAAACATGTAGCCAAAAAATTTACACCCTACGTATACGACTTTGTATGGAATAAAAACTTCTCGGAAGCTAGAAACTTTTGTCAGAATTTTGCTACAAAAGAATTAATATTTTGGATGGATGCAGATAATTATTTTTTAAAATGAGATGAGAGAATACTACAAAATTATATCAATGCCCAAGATTTAGATATACTAAACCTATACGAAAAATGAACCCTATATCAAGATGCTTATAAACTTCGTATATTTAAAAAATCTCTTTGATTAAAGTGGATATGAGAAATACATGAGATTTTGGATATCTCTTATAAAACAGAACGGAAAATAAATTTTTATTCTCTGATAAGTCTTCAACAAAAAAGCACAGAAAAATATAAATTTTGGGATGATTACAATTACTTTGAAGAACTTATAAATACGAATAAAGGTTCTGAAAATTCGATTCTCTATTTACGTCTTATTCAAAGAGAAGTAGCAAAAAAAGAATATGAAAAAGCTTTAAAAATTGTGGAAAAACTAAAACTCATACATCATTTCCACTTACCAGAATTCTTAAATTTTACTAAACTACAAAAATGAAAAATAAATTGATTACTAGAAAAGAATTTAAAGAAAAAAATTTATTTAAGTTTTAAATATTGGGAATCTAAAAAATTTTCTTAACACCAAAAAATTATGTCTCACCTTACTGCCCTGAAATCTATCGCATACCGTGAAGTAAAACGTGTTTTTCGTATCCGGATACAAACACTCGTTCCTCCTATTATAAATACGACTCTATACCTTGTGATATTTTGAGTCCTTCTTGGTTCAACGATACCAGATATCCATGGGATGCCCTATATAAATTACCTTATCCCATGATTTTTGATGATGAGTCTGATTATGGCAAGTTATATGAATGTATCGAGTTCATTTTTTGGAGCAAAATTTCAAAAAAGTATCGAGGAAATTTTAACAGCACCTATTCCAGGATACATTGTTATCCTCTGATATATAAGCGGTTGAATAACAAGAGGGATGATTATTAGCGCCATTATATTCTGTGTTTCTCTTTTCTTTACTTCGATACATATCGAGCACATTTTTATCACTTTTTTGTTTTTACTATTTACGAGTTCTCTGTTTTCTCTGCTTGGACTTTTTAACGCATTTTTTGCAAAAAGCTTCGATAGTGTCAACCTCATACCAACTTTTATCATCACTCCGATGATTTATCTCGGAGGAGTTTTCTACTCGATCTCTGCTCTTCCAACCTTTTGGCAGTACTTCACCATGGTAAATCCTATTTACTATATGATCAATGGGCTTCGTTTTGGATTTTACGGAATCAGTGAAGTCAATCCTCTCTATTCGCTCGCTGCTATTATCCTTTGTAACATCGTCTTTTTCTATATAAATAAACGTATGTACGAGACAGGATATGGTCTAAAAAACTAGTATGAATCTATTTACCTTTTTCAGTATTCTTGAGAAACAAGCAGAAGTAAAAAGTATCAATTATGATGATGCTGGCGTTATCATTTACCTTCCAAATTTTGAGAAAATTCTTCTTCCCCTTCATACCAAGAAACTTCTCTCAAAACACTTTTGAATCGAGATTTACGGACAAAAAACACAAGAAGTCATAGATTTTTTAAAAATATTTCTGACTTTAGAGAAGTATCTCCAAATAGATAGTAAAGACTTTGAAAATTTTCATACTTCCCTCAAAATCGATTATAAAATATTTCATACGGTTTGAGATACCTTTATCATCGAGTTCCCTGATTGTAATAATCGTTGTTACTTTTGTGAAACCCATTCTGAAGCTCGTATCAGAAAATGATTTTCTTTTGAAAATATCATCAATGCCTACGAATTTCTCAAGACAGAACAAGATATCAATACAATAGATTTCTTCTGAGGAGAACCCACTATTCACAAAGATTTTCTCAAATTTGCTGAATATTTTTCACAAAAATGACATACCCTTTACCTCGCAACACATGGCAGAAATTTTAAAAATAAAGAATTTTTAGAGAGTATAAGATGAAAGTTTAGGGAAATCCGTATTAGTTTTCATTCAATCGTACAAGAAGAATTTGAACGAGTTACAGGAGTAAAATGAAGTTATAAAGAAACCTTAGATGGGATAAAAAATCTCTATGAATGAGGTTTTGATAACGTCGTTGTCAATATCGTCATTACGAAAAATAATCTCCATCAAGTTACCCAAACAATCGAAGAACTTTACAAAATAAATCCCCTTCTCACGATCAAGATATCAGGACTCATATTTTCAAAAAATGAAACGGTTGAAGATATCGAAAGTTCCTATCCATGACTTGAGACGATGTATCAACTGATTCATTCAGAGATTATTCCAAGCTTCAAGAAAATCGGTATTAAAAAAGGAGAGTTTGAAAAAGTTCCCCTTTGTATGTTAGAAGACAAAGTTCTAGAATATTCATACCTCCCTGAGACATATCGGAACCAAAATCACGATAGTATTTGTCAAAAATGCCCAAAAAAAGAAGTATGCACCATACTTCCCCAAATCCAACTCGATTCTATAAACAAAAATTCAAGGGAAAAGATATTTTTTAAAAATTTAAGAGAGAGGTTTATTTCTTCTCTGTAAGAACTGGAATAAACTCCTCCCACCCATAAATCTCCGGATACTCTTTCCATGGTCACTCACAAACACTGTTTTTTATACAAACTTTACACTGAGGACCTTTTATTTTTCCTTCGTTCCATCTGTAGTCCCCATAACTTTCTATCTTGTATTCTGCATCAACGACAGAAGTTTCTGGCATCACATTTTCTGCTATTGCCCATTCATATCATTGCATAAAACAGTATGGAATAGCTTCAGTAAAAGCAGGAATATTATTCTTTTTTGCTATATCTAAAGCTTTATGAACATAAGGAATCACGGTAGATTTTTTTGGAACGACCATGTCTTTATTTTTTTCTGCACTTCAAAGAATATGAACAAAAGCAAACTGGAATTGTGTAACTCAAAGTTTGACAAGAAGCGAAGCTAACTCAGGAATCTCCTTATAGTTTGTTTTCGTTATAACAGAATTAATAATCACTATTTGATTTAATTTTCTGAGATTAATAAGACCTTTCACTACTCTGTCCCACGCTCATTTCGTATTTACCTGCTCGTCATGAGTTTCTCTATTAAAACCATGGATTGAAGGGCTAAACTCCGTTACTCCTGCGCTAATAAGTTTTTTCACATAGTCTATATTATCAAAATTTGTCCCATTTGATTGGATTTGAATCTGGATGAATCCTATTTGGCGAGCGAATTGAACAGCTTCTACAAGACCCGTATGAACCGTTGGTTCTCATCAAGTAAAAACGATATACTTTGCTCCTAAATCATACTCTTCTTGTATAATTTTTTTGATTTCTTCGAGAGAACGAGGTTTAAATTTATACCTTTTATCTCACTGAACACAAAAAGTACAATGATTATTACAGGCAAACCCTACTTTTACATCAGCTCTTTTATACATATAATAGAGGAAAATTAAGGAGATACGGAATAAATCAGGAAATGCGCAAAAACGAGTAGGTCGAGGAAGGCAAAATTTTTCTGAAGGAGCTTACATATGGGTAAGTGACTGAAGAAAAGTTGCAGACTGACGAAGAGATACGAAATTTTTCCGCGTTTCCTTAACATTGTATTTTATCAAGTTCGCTTTTATTTCCTATCCATTTCTCAAAAATAGCCTTTGTTTGTTCATCTTGGAGTTTTGAAAAGATATAATCGAGAACTGCAATATCAATCTTCGTTCTGGTATCTTTCGGAAAATTTGAGACAATACTTCCCGTTGCTTTATAAGCACTAATAGGACAAACTCCGAGATACGGTTTATAAACATGGTCATTATATCATGGAAGACCATCAAGAGTTGATGCTTGTACCATAATCTTTGCTACATCCCCTTCCATCATTTGAGTATAAACTTCTCTTGGACTTTCAGAAACCTGAGCTATCTGAAAAGAATCATCTCACATTCTATCAAACATTCTTCCTTCATCACAAGTAAAAATTTTTCCATCATAATTATATGCTACTTGACCTATACAAGCTCCACAAGGACTTCGAGAATCCATAAAATTTGGATCAGTATCAGTAAGAATTTTTGTAAGAAGCATGCTTGCATATTGCTCTTTAAAGTAAATCCCTGACTTGTTTAATTCTATAATATAGTCT
>CAYUZH010000008.1:7911-10572 GCA_964449635.1 uncultured Candidatus Peribacteria bacterium
ATTTAATAGATATTGCTGTGTTTTAACATCTAAATCTATGAATTCTTCATGAGAATAACCAAGAGTTTCTCCTTTTTTTTCAGCAAACCCATAAGGATTAAGCGGGCGGAGATAGATACCATCAAGTCCATTTTCCAAATAAGCTTGTACAATTTCCTTATATTTTGGGAGTGTCTTTTTTGTAACCGTAAGCAAGGCCCCTACTTTCGATTGAATTCAATGTGTATTGTAAGAGGTATTAATTTTTTGTATTTGAGTAGTAACTTCTCTATACGAATTTCCTTTTCTATATGTTCGATTAAAGTTATGAAGTTCTTCATCTCAATCAAGCGAAGTAGAGATACCAACTCACTCCTTTACGAAGTACTCAAGCTTCTCATCATCCATCAAAGTAAGGTTTGAGACAAGAGAAAAGTATACCTGTTTTTTAAAGTAGAAAGCTTTCTCTTTTGCGTAAGAAATAATAAATTGAACGACAGAAAAGTTAAGAAGAGATTCTCCTCACTGAAACTCAATAGTGATAGCGTGAGAATTTGTATAAAATATAGTATCAACCACTTTCTGAGCAGTTTCTAAAGTCATATCGTAGTTTGTATCCGATTCTCAAGCGACCGAAGCATGACAATATTGACAAGCATGATTGCAACGAAGAGTAGTGACAATGATATGAAGAGAAGGTCAAAATCATACAAAATGATTTTTTTGTAAAAATCGAAAAGCAACCTCATTATCGAATTTTTGACTCTTTATAAATCACTTACTGATAAGTTCCTTATACTTCTCTCAAGATTCCAAAGTTCAACCGATAAAAAGTTCAAAATCTTTAAAAGAAAGAAATGCATACTTCCCAATATCATTGGTGATAAGATATAAATCCGGAGAAAATTTCTTAAAACGAAAAAATCAGTTTTTTGTAGTTTGAAAAGAACGAAGGGACTCAAGAGAAATCATAAAAGTTTAATAAAAAATAAACTCTTATCTATTGTAGACTGAAAAAAACAAACTCAAATAAAAGAGCATAAATAAGCTTGCATTTATGAAAATTTGTTTCAACTTAATACTTTATCAGCTTTCATAAAACATTTTAAAGATATACTGTGAAAGTATACCTTAATTGTATTGTTTTTATGCAGAGTACTTTTGGAAATCTTATACTTATTCCACTTAAAATACTAATTACTACTTCACCCATCCATTTACGATATCATCAATCACTCCCATAATTTTTTCAGGGTTGTGGCGGACAAAATCTTGCTCATTCAATAAATCACGCTGAATAATATTATAATGTTTCCCTTCAAATATATCATCTTCTTTTACTTTTACTGGTTTTTTCCCTTCTTCTTCTTTATATTTTTGCACCATCTCATCACTGATATGCCCGTTATTCACAATTACGAGGTCAAGGACATTTTCTCATAGGTATTTTTCAATCACATGTATAAAATCTTTGAGGTCAAAGTGAGTTGTCTCTCATTTTTTTGTCATGATATTACAAAAGTAGACAATCTTGGCAGCACTTTCTTGAATCGCTTGTGAAATCCCCTGAACAAGAAGGTTAGGAATAAGAGACGTATACAAATCTCCAGGACCAATAATAATAATATCTGAGTTTTTAATAGTCTCAGCTGCACGAGAATTGGCCGAAACTTTTGGTTCTAGATATGCTTCCTTTATAGCTATATCTGTATCAAATTCAGGAACATCGACATTTGTCTCTCCAAATATCTTTTGTCCATTTTCCAAAATACAAACAAGATCTGATTTTTCAAGAGTAACAGGGACAACTTTCCCACGAACCTTCATAATCTCTGATATTTCGTCAAGTCCTGCTTCAAAACTTCAAGTGATATCTGCCATAGCTGTCAAAAGAAGATTCCCAATAGTATGACCATTAACCGAGGTATCACGCCCAAAACGATATGAAAAAAGTTTACGAAAAAGTTCGCTTTCATCTGATAATGCTAACAAAGCACGGCGAATATCACCAGGAGGGAGAATTCAAAATTCATCTCTTAAAACTCCCGTACTTCCTCCACTATCTGACATACTTACAATGGCTGCGAGATTATAATTCTCGTTTTCTTTCAACCCGGAGAGAACATTAAACGTTCCAGTACCTCAGCCAATAACTGTAATATTCACTTTATTTGTAATAACCATAATATTTCATTATTAAAATTGAATGGATTGTAGTAAAAAAAGACAATAAATCAAGAAGCTTCACGAATTCCTTTGACAAAAACAGACTACTGCTTAAAATTACAAGGTTTTATTTTTTAACCCACTTTATGGACACTTTTTGAGAATCAGATTGATTCGAACCAGATATATTATGAAATCATTTTTCATGAGAACTTATAGAGTATAATGGACAGAAAGTAACAATATGAGAGAATATTAGCCTTAAACCTGGAGATAATATAGAAATAATAGATATAACAGAATATGAAGTAGTTTTTACAATTCATACTCCAAAATCAGACACACTTTTAGAATACGATAAAACTGAAGGAAGACTTAGAAAAGAAGATTTTTTACAACTTATTTGAGAAAAGTGAAAGAGTAACGATAAAACAAGAAGTCTTTTTGCGTGATTGGTAGAGAGAGTTTTACATAAAAAGCCAAAAAAAGCAGGCGTGGCGGGTTTTTTTTTTTTGG
>CAYUZH010000008.1:10582-20338 GCA_964449635.1 uncultured Candidatus Peribacteria bacterium
AATACTGCTTTAATTCTTCTCACTCCAGAACTACTCGATTCTTCTTTCGTGATTTTAAATACCCCCATATTTTTTGAGTTTTCAACATGTGGTCATCCACAAAGTTCACGAGAATATACGACTCCATTCTCTCCTACCATAGAATATACCTTCACAATATCTGGATATTTTTCCCAAAAACTTCCCTCAACACCAGCACTACGAGCTTCTTCTTTTCATATATTTGACAAAGTAACCGTAAGTCCTGATTGTATAGCCTCATTGACATATTTTTCGACTTCAAGAAGTTGTTCTGGAGTTACCCTATCATGATGAGTAAAATCAAAACGAAGACGCTCTGCTGTGATATTTGATCCTGCTTGGTGGACATGATTTCCAAGAACTTTTCGAAGTCCTGCAAGCATCAAATGACACGCACTATGAAGAGCGGTCGTTGCTTCTCCGTCGTCAGCAAGTCCTCCTTTAAATTTTCCTGCACTGGCAGTACGAGAAAGTTCTTGATGACGTTCAAAAGCTTGATTAAATCATTCGATATCAACTGTTAGACTATGTTCACGAGCGAGTTCTAATGTCATCTCAAGTGGAAATCCATACGTATCAAAAAGAGTAAATGCTTTCGCACCAGATATTTGTGTGATTTTTTGTCCACTTCTTTCAAATGCGATTTGAAATCCTCAAATAATTTTTTCAAACTCTCTCACTCCATCTTTGAGTGTTTTACTAAACTTCCCCTCTTCAAGAGTGAGTTCCTGTTTTATTTTCTCGGCATTATTTTTGATACTTTCATAGATATCATAAAATTGTTCGATATATATCGAAGCGACTTCGGCACAAAATGGTTTTTCATACCCCATTTTATAGGCTTCACGAATCGCACGACGAATCAGTCTACGAAGTATGTATCCCTGATCAACGTTTTTTGGAACCACTCCGTCGGCAATCATATGAGTCGCTGTACGAATATGGTCGGCAATAATACGAGCTGAACGTTCATTATACGCTCATTTTTCAAACCCATTTGCTTCGTATGAATACGGAGGATTTTGAGATTCCACGATTTGTTTAATTTTCAAAAGAGCGGGAGTAAAACAATCCGTATCATAGACTGACTTCATATGATTCAGGGTAACGGTTACTCTCTCAAGCCCCATTCCAGTATCAACACATTGAGCAGGAAGGTTTAAAAGCGTCTTTTCATCGACACGGTTATATTGCATAAAAACGTTATTCCAGATTTCCATCCACATTTTTGAATCAGTTCCTTTATTTGAACCACGAGGGGGCTTCCCTTCACCCATCCAGTAAAATATCTCGGTATCTGGTCCACAAGGTCCGGTTGGTCCCGCTGCCCACCAATTATCTTCTGCTGGTAAGTAAGCAATACGGTCTTCTGGCATTCCAATTTCTTTCCAAATAGCAGCTGACTCTTCATCTCTCGGAGCATTTTCATCTCCTTCAAAGACTGTTACTGAAATCATTTCTGGATCAAGTCAAAGCCAGTCTTTACTCGTCAAAAACTCCCAACTCATCGCAATAGATTCTTTTTTAAAGTAGTCACCAAGTGACCAGTTTCCGAGCATTTCAAAAAAAGTGAGGTGGGTATCATCACCGACATCATCGATATCTCCCGTACGAACACACTTTTGTACATCAGCGAGTCTTTTCCCAAGTGGGTGAGGTTCTCAAAGAAGATACGGGACGAGCGGTTGCATACCAGCCGTATTGAAAAGAACCGAAGGATCATTTTCAGGTACAAGAGGCGCTGAAGGAATGATAGCATGTTGTTTTGACTGGAAAAAATCAAGGTATTTTTGACGTATCTCTGAGCTCGTAATTTTCATAAATTATCTCTAAAAAATAAATATAGGAGATAATATGGATTTTTTCGGCATTTTCAAGGCATATTTTTGCACAAAAAAAAGAGTTATGATACCATTAAAGAAATAGTAAAATAAAAATAAATTATGCCAATATCACAAGAGTTAGAAAGCAAACACCAAGACTTACTATGAAGAATAGAAGAATCTTGACGAGCTGATAGAGAACAAACTAAAAGACTTGTAAAAGATGCTATAGAATCTATTCGTTGAGAACGCAATAACGAATTAAAAGAAAGGAGAATTAAAGCATACGAATCTTTACGAACAACAATAATCAAAGAATATATAGAGTATCGACAAATGAAAATTACAGATATACAAGCATTGACTGAAAGTATTGCAAGTATGAGAATTACACCGAAACAAGAAGAAATACTAAAAGTTGATACAGATGCTGCCGTAAATAGTAGTCTCTTTGAAAGGGGAAAAGTCTTTCCTTTTCAGAGAAGAGCTTCAAAAACAAATACACTCCCATTAAGACAAAAGGAAAATGAAATAGCATTAGAAACACAACAAACAACAAAAACAAAAGATGAACTTTTAACACAAATGGCTCAAGATGAAGCACTGAGGGCAAGACTTTTAAAAAGTAATACAGTTCTTGATAACCAAGAACTCTGAAAAAATATAGTGACAATAGCTTCCAGAATAAATAATTGAAAAACGCTTGATGAAAATTTAGTAATGCTTGTTAAAACAGTTGAAAAGAAAGACACGAAATTAGCAATTTCTATATTGAATGGTTTTAGCGAAAAAATGAAATCCTCAGTACAACTATGAAAATCTGTGATAGATTTAATTGAGAATACAAACTTATTTAAATGAGCAATTCCATGAGAAATTTGACAAATTGTATCTCAAGTTCAATGATTCAATAAATGAGCCCTCTGATGAAAGCTATTTTCAAAAGTTGCCTTCTGAGAACAAATGAATAAAGATGAATTTGCAAAAAACATACTACCACACCTTGATAAAGGAGAAACAAATACTTTCTTAGTAGATATAGATTACCCTACATTTCTCTCTATTATAAAGTCACCTGAATTATTAAAAGTGCTTACTCCTGAAGAAATCAAAAAAGCAGAAGAAGTAAGAGAATGATTATATAAATCCTTCAATAAAGTTATAGATGATTGGTTAGCTATGACCTGAGATGGAAGAAGATTAGATATAAAAGAGGAAGATATTACTCTAGTAAATACTCAATTATGAGCTCAAGGAGGAATCGAAAATTACAGAGATAAGTTTAAAATGCTAGTTGCAAAAGATAATGCCTTCCTTTGGAGAATTGAAGTATTAAAGAATGATCCTGAGATGGTACTTAATGTTCTAAAAAGAAATAAGTCGCTTTATGTCATTCAACATATAGGAACTGATGTAATAAACCAAAAAGAGATTATTGATACGATAATTTCAAGTCAAGAAGACAAACAATTTATCAAGACCTTAAGTACTCAAGTATCTTGAGAAGGAAAAACATACTTAAAAGAAAGAATAAAAGAACTCTGAATTGATGTATCAGATATGTACGCTTACACATATAACATTGATTCTGATAGTCAAGCCAGAAAAGCCCAAATACAAGAAAGGTTATGAATTAATGAAGGATATCAAGAGTTTCAAATAAAAGAATCTTGAACCGATAAATGAGAAATGATGTTTAACAAAAATGAAAATGGAACCTATGACGTTTTTGTAAGATGAGAGAAAATTCCATGACTCACAGCAGAAGAATATGAATGACTTTGAAATGAGGACGTAAGAGAAAACCTTCTTCATTTTTATACCGTTCTCAAAGACTGTTGACTGGAACAAATTTGGGGGCAAAGAGAAACTATTTTTAAAGCCATAACAAACCAAAAAGGTATTGCCTTCAATACAAAAGATGGTGACTATCTAGGAAAAAATGAAGTAAAAATATTTCTTCAAAGTATTATAAAAAGTATTGCTCCTCAGTTTAAAGATCAATGAGAATTGGCAAAAGCATTAAATACGGAAAATGAACAAGAAATTATATCCTTTATAAAAAACTATAACGGTGAAAATAATCTTGCTGGACCCGCAAAAGACAAATTAGGACGTACAAAAATAACCGAACTGTTTTTTGATACTTACTTTCCTCAAGACAGTGATAGAAGATTTCAGCAAGCAAGCTTTGAAAATTCTCTAACAAAGTAAAATATGGCTGTGAATTCACAAAATTCTTGGAATCAAAGTCATTGAGACTGAGAAACTTGATGAAAGTATAAAAATTTCACTCTGAAAACAAAAATATGAGGAATACGTTCTTTCGAAGGCTTCTTAAATATAAAAAAACAAAATCCCACCTATTATAAAAGAAATTTATGAGCCTTAGTTAAAAGATTAGAAAGTATTCAATTATATTTAAACGAACAATGATATAAAAATATAGACCCTATAGAATATTTAGCATACCTTTATTTTGACGAGCAAGCAAGTACAAGAGATATTTCTGACATACTTAGAAGTATTTGAATAAGATATAATGAAACTTCAGTAGGTTACCTATTCTGAAAAATTTTAGGTTGGAATCTCAGAGACCAATATGATGATAAAAACAAAGTTACAAAAAAGAAGAATAAAGCAAAATATAGAAGAAATGCTCCTCAACTTCTTGAAATAACAAAAAACTTCTGGAATGAAAAAAGAAATTTAGTAACACAATGAATAGTACAAGATATTCAAAATATACTCTGAAAGTGAATAATTTTAGAAAGTACAAAAGAAAGAATAAAGGAAATAAAAAAATGATTTGAAAAAGTAAAAGTAATTTTTAGCGAAATTCTTAATAAAGATATTTATGATTTTATCAAAGATTTATCAAACAACCATAAACCTCCTACAATATCATTAATAATTAATACTATAGTAAAAACTATTTGGGTAGAGTTAGGTATAAATGGTGAAATTCCTCAAATATCCAAAAATACAATTGTCTATATACTTAAAAAATAAAAACTCCCTAAATGGGAGTTTTTATTTTATTTAACTTCATTTAATCATACGAATAAGACTATCTGCAAGATGAAGACGTTCCTTCTTAAGATTTTCTAAATCGGTATCTGACATCAAGTACCCTTGTACCCCATCTTCACTACGACAAATTTCTTTATCGATTCCTTCATATTCACGAAGCATACGAGCAAAATGAGCATTTTTAAGTTTTAACTCGTGAGCTTTTTCTTGCCACTCAGGATGTTGGCTAATAAATGGATGGTGTTCTACGTGCATACTACTTATATTAAATAATAAAATATCTTTTTAAGATTCAAGAGAAGCTTCTTCTTCCCCTTCTTCTTCTGTTTGTCTCACAACCGAAGCCGTCATTAAACTATCAGCTTCCCCACGAATTTTTGTCAATATAACCCCTTGTGTTACTCTTCCTGTGACACGAATCGTATTGAGAGCGAGTTTTATCGTCTGTCCATCTTTACTAATAAGAATAAGATTTGATTTATCTTTCTCTTCTTGGGAAATAGTTGTTGCTCCAATTAGTTTTCCAGTTTTTGGAGTGACTGCCATCGCTTTTACTCAGCTTCCTCCTCTTGATTGATCTCTATAATCCTCAATTTCACTGATTTTCCCCATTCATTTTTCAGTAACAACGAGCAAATATTTTGCATCTTTTCAAACAACAGCAACTTCAACAACTTGATCATTTCCTTTAAGACGAATTCATCTCACTCAAGAAGCCGCTCTTCCCATCGGACGAACATCAGCTTCACTAAATTGGATAGCTTTTCACTCATAGGTTGCAATCATGATATTATCATCACCTGAAGTTGTCTTTACCCAAGTAAGTGACTCTCCTTCTTTGATTTTAAGAACGATAAGCCCGCTTGATCTGATATTTTTAACATCATCCATCGCAAGTTTTTTTACTGTCCCTTCAGAAGTCACAAAGAAAAGATATTTATTTTTCTCTTCTGTAATATCAAGAACAGCAGCAACTTCTTCATCTTTTTGAAGAGAAATCATATTGATTGCTGGTTGTCCTTTTGCAATACGAGTCGTTTCTGGGATTTCATACGCAGGAAGGGTAAAAACTCTTCCACGAGATGTGAAGAAAAGAAGATCATTATGATTTTTTGAAGACAGAAGCAATTTAATTTCATCGTCTTCTTTCGTAGCAGTTGTGATGCCAACTCATCCTCTTCTTTGAACACGGAAACTACTCGCTTTTAGTCTTTTCAAATAATTATTTTTTGTGAGAACAACAACGATTTCTTCATTTGGAATCGTATCTTTTGCTGAAAATTCTCCTACTTTTCACTGCATAATTTTTGTACGACGATTATCTCAAAAATTTTCTTTGATATAATCCAGTTCTTCGATGATGATATTAATAATCCTTTCAGGTTTCACGAGAATATCTTTGAGATCAGCGATAAGAAGCATTTTTTCTGTGAGTTCATCTTCAATTTTCTGTCTTTCAAGTCCAGCAAGCCTTTGAAGCTTCATCTCTAAGATAGCATCTGTTTGGAGATCACTAAAAGCAAATTTTGCAATCAAATTATCACGAGCATCATCTTTTGTCTCAGAAGCACGGATAGTAGCAATAATTTCATCAATATGATCAAGTGCTTTTTTAAGACCTTCGAGTATATGAGCTCTTGCTTCTGCTACTCCGAGTTCATATTGGGTACGACGAGTAATTACCTCTTTTCTATGATCGATAAAATCTTCAAGAATTTCTTTGAGATTATAAAGCTTTGGTTGCATTCATTTTTCTCCAAGAGAAATCATATTGTACCCAAAACTTGTTTGAAGTGGAGTCAGTTGATAGAGTTGATTAAGGACTTTCTTCGGAAAACTATCCTTTTTAAGTTCTATAATAACACGAACTCATTCACGATTTGATTCATCACGAATATCACTAATTCCAATAATCTTTTTCTCATTAACGAGGTCTGCTATTTTCGTCACAAGACTTGCTTTATTGAGACCATATGGAATCTCTGAAATATTGATAATTTGTCTTCATTTTTTATTTTCTTCAATCGTAGCGACTCATCTCATCACCACACTTCCACGTCCAGTAGAATAGGCTTGGAGCATTGTTTCCCTATCATAGACAATTCATCCTGTTGGAAAGTCAGGACCTTTGACAAATTGCATCAGATCGTCAATCGTCACTTCCTCGATATTTGGAACTTTTAGCATATATTGAACCGCTTCTATAAGTTCAGAGAGATTATGAGGAGGAATATTCGTTGCCATACCAACAGCGATTCCCATCACCCCATTCATAAGGAGATGTGGGAGGCGAGTTGGAAGAACGCTTGGTTCCTTTTCAGTAGCATCATAGTTGTCACGAAAATTGACCGTTTGTTTATCAATATCCGCAAGCATAAATTCAGCAAGTTTTGTCATCTTTGCTTCGGTATATCTCATCGAAGCGGCATTATCTCCGTCCATAGAACCAAAGTTTCCTTGTCCATCAACGAGAGGGTAGCGTAAAGAAAAATCTTGAGCCATACGAACCATTGCTTCATATACAGATCTATCTCCATGTGGATGATACTTTCAGAGAACATCTCAGACGATTTTTGCCGATTTACGATATTTCGCACTGGCACGTAGTCCATTTTCATGCATCGCATACAGGATACGTCTATGAACTGGTTTTAAACCATCTCTCGTATCAGGGAGCGCACGACTCACGATAACACTCATCGCATAATCAAGATAACTTGTTTCGATCTCTTCATTAATATCTCTTCAACTATCTCATTCATAGTTAATTTTTGTTGAATCTGGAAAGAGTTCAGGAGTTTCTATTTCTTCTTGAGGCTCTTGAGAATCTTGAGATCCACTCTCTCCTTCTTCTTTTTGGTTTTCTTCACTCATTTGAAAACAAATATAAAAAAGTAAAAATCGCGTGGATTGTACTGATTATTAGCATATTTTCAAGCGAAAGTTCAAGAGGAAAAGAAAAGAATAAAAATACTTTAAAAAAATCTTCAAAAAAATAAAACCCCTCAGGTACTTAAGGGGTTTTATTTTTTATCTATAAAGACGAAGAAGGTTAGAAATAAGCTGTACCATATCTCATCTTGAGACCGAAGTATTTCCATTAAAAGAATAATAATCTGCTTCTGGGGTAAGAATTTTTAAGTATTCTCATTTTTTAGCATAACTTTCATACCAAGTTCATTGTAAGTCAAAATATGTACTAGATATGTCTATATTTACTCTTAAATGAGCTGTATTAATAAGCATTTTAAGAGCTTCTGCTTTTGATATAGGATCATTTGGTCTAAAAATAATCTCTCACGAAGCATTTTTATCTCCAGATATCATATCAAGTTGTCTCGCTGTTTCCGCTACCTGAGATTGCCAAGAACCTTTTTCTACATCCATAAATGGAGTATTTTCGGTATTGGTAGTTCGATACTCATAACAATGAGAACGAAGAAGAATTTTTAAGAACTCTGCCCTTGATATATCTTTAAGAGGAGCAAATTTTCATTCTCAAATTCATGAGACCACTCAAACTTTTTCCATTTGGATAATTTTTTTTGCAAGGATTCATTTTCAAATATCGTAAAACTGAGTTTTATATTCAAAACGATATCATGGATTCAAAATATTATCTATCGTAGTACAAGAATCAAAACTATTTGCAAGAGTATACTCTTTTATCTCTCCTCCCATATTTTTATCTTTTTCTACAACAGTTTCTTTCTCTTCAATCACTTCTGGTTTTTTAATGAGAGTTTCTTCTTTCGGAGTATCTACAACTACCGGGAGAGACACAACTGAAGTTGTAGGAGAAGAAATCGAAGAAGAACTTCATCATCCACCACCTCAAGCACTTCATCCACCATCCGAAGTTTTTGGATAATTAACAGAGATAGCTGGTCAAACAGGATCTATAATTTGCCCATTTGTAAGCCCATCTTCGTCTACTCGAACATCTCCATCTTTAACAGTAAATGTAACTTTTGTTACTTGTGTTCATCAAACAGGATGATTTGAGATAGAAACACTTACGATATCAGCAACATTTGCATATTGTCCAGTAAGAGTACTATACTTTCTCCATTCCCAACGAGAAGTATCATAGACTCTATCGTAGTAGAGAGTAACTGCACCAGTTCATCCAGGAGTATCACAATGAAGGGTAAAGTTACCAAGTCCAAGTGGATAATCATAAAGTGAATCTTGTGAAGACTGTGTATTCTCTGCAATAATATTAAAATCATCCACGATGTGACAAGTTCAAGAAGCTTCAAGAGTTGAATATTGTCCAGTAAGTGGATTTGGACTTCCAGCAACATTTATCTGCTGACTATCTTGAATTCCATCTCCATTTCCATCTCAAGCATTGAATCAAATATTTTCAATAGCATCAAGATTCCCATCTCCATCACCATCAAGTGCTTGGATTCATTGAGGACTTGTATCACTCGTATCTAGAATTCCGTCATTATCATCATCTGTATCACTCGTATTTGGGATTCCATCTCCATCAATATCTGTATCAATATTGTTGGTAATTCCGTCTCAGTCCATATCTGGATCTTGGCTATTTGGGATTCCATCTCCATCGACATCTGTATCCGTTGTATTTGGAATACCGTCTCCGTCTACATCGGTATCAATATCATTTGCAATTCCATCTCCATCAATGTCTGTATCGGTTCCATTTGGAATACCGTCTCCGTCAATGTCACCTGGAAGTGATCCAGTGCTTGATGTATCAGTAGTATCTGGGATTCCGTCATTATCATCATCTGTATCACTCGTATTTGGGATTCCATCTCCATCTGTGTCAGTATCAACATTGTTGGCAACTCCGTCTCAGTCCATATCTGGATCTTGGCTATTTGGGATTCCATCTCCATCGACA
>CAYUZH010000008.1:20438-21599 GCA_964449635.1 uncultured Candidatus Peribacteria bacterium
ATCTCCATCAATGTCTGTATCGGTTCCATTTGGAATACCGTCTCCGTCAATGTCATTATCTCATTCATTTGGAATTCCGTCCCCATCTACATCTGTTGAAATTGAACCAGTAGGAGCAGGGTCAGTTATATCCGAAATTCCGTCATTATCATCATCTGTATCACTTGTATTTGGAATTCCATCACCATCCGTATCGGTATCAATATCATTTGCAATTCCGTCTCCATCCATATCTGGATCAACGGTATTTGGAATTCCGTCTCCATCATTATCTGGAGTTACAAGCTCTATTCATCCAGAAAGAGTTGTTGGAGTTGATATATTTCCGTAAATATCTGTTGATGTTGCAGTAATATTTTCTCATTCTACCGGTGTAGGACTGAGAACACAACTATAGTTTCATGAAATATCACTTACTGTTGTACAACTTGCTCCTGAAGGAGTTGTAATAGTAATTGTTGTGTTTGGATTTGCTGTTCCAAGAACTGGATTTCCATTTGTTGGTCAAAGGATAACTGGAGCTATTGGAAGAATATCATCACTTATGATAGAAGCCGTTGCCGTTCCGAGTAGTATAACAACAGAAGGATGAGACGGTACTGAAAGAGTAATATGTATCGTCTCTGAACTTTCAACAATTCCATCTTCAAGTACTGGGATTACAAGTGCTCAAGTATTAGTCCCATGAGGAATAGAAATCACTCCCACTCAAGCTGTATTTGTATAATCAAGAGTTGTCGCTGTCCCATCAGTGATTCCAACATTAAACGTAATTGGAGCTCAGGTCGAATTATTTTCACTTAAAGTTACCGTAGCTATTATATTAGTTCGAGATCAAAGATTATTTTCATTTCCATCACTCACTGATAGTTGAGCAGTAACAGCAACTGCAGATGCATCATCATCAGCAATAGTAATAGTCGTTACTGGGAGAAATATATCTACAAGAGAAGTAGAAGGATTTGAAAGAGTTACTTCTATCGTTTCTGAACTCTCTTCTATAGAATCATTCAATATTGGGATAGAAAGAGTCGCTGTTTGGCTACCATTTGGTATACTAATAGTTCCTATTCAAGTTGTATCTGTATAATCATCATCAAGCGTTGCTGTTCCTCAAGTGATAGAAGTATCAAATACTATTGGTGAACCAGTATTATTTAT
>CAYUZH010000008.1:21609-23427 GCA_964449635.1 uncultured Candidatus Peribacteria bacterium
AAGGTCTTCAACTCCATGAGTTGTTGTTGTAATAGCTGCCACAAGTCCTGGTCCATCATTATCAGTGATAGTAAGAGTGTGAGTTCCGTTCGTTCCAAGAGTCGCATTGGTTGGTGTTCCAAGTTCGAAAACAATAGTTTCTGCTAACTCCGATTGTGTATCATCTAAAAGAGAAACTTGAATAGGTACATTCATCGCTCCTGCAGGAATAATAACAGTTCAAGAAGAAATAGTATTGTAATCAGACCCAAGTACCGTAGTAGAACTTGAAGCTATCGTATATGGAATACTTACATTTCTCGCTGATACACTTGAAAGTGCTACCACAATACTTCCAGTTCAAGAAGCTTCAGAAAGAGTAGAATCAGTCTGAATAAATGCTACTGTAGGACTTGTATCGTTATCAGTGATGCTAAGAGTATGATTCGTATTTCATACAAGAGTTGCTCATGAAGGAGTTCAGAGTTCAACAATAAGAATTTCATCATCCTCATCAAGAGTATCATCTGTAATATTTACCGAGACACTTCCTGTCGTTGATCAAGCTGGGATAGTAAGAAGAGTGGTAGAAAGAGCTCCATCAAGAGAGTTTGTGGTTGAAGAACTTCCAATACTTACCGGAATCGTAACTGCTGAACCAGAAGGAGAAGAAAGTGTCACTCCAAGTGAAATATTTCCATCAGATTCTTGAATCGTAGATGAAGCGAGATCAAATCCAATATTTGGATAACTATCATTATCATTAAGAATAATAGTATGACTCGTAGGAGCGGTTAATATAGCTCAAGAAGCCGTTTGAGTATTCAAGATGAGTGTCTCTGTTGGTTCATACAGAGTATCATCAAGAATATTGAGATGTATGAATCAAGTAAGGGAACCAGCTGGGATACTAATAGTACCAGCAGTTGGTGTTGTTGTATCTGTATAATCAGTAACTCCATTTGCCGTTCAAGCGAGACTATAAGTAAGAGTAACTGGAGTACTTGATACAGAAGAAAGTTGGATTCCTATATCTAAAGTTCCCGCATTTTCATTCACTGTCTGACCAGTTGAACTGAGAGCAACTGATATAAGTGGATCATTATCAGTAATCGTTGCTGTATGACGAAGGAGTGTTCCCCATTGAGCATTGATAGGAGCTCCGAGATCAAGAACGATAGTTTCATCTCATTCATAAATAGTATCATTCACAAGACTGAGAGGAATACTTGCACTTGTTGCTCCAGATGGAATAACAACAACTCAGGTACTTGTAAAATCTATACCACTCGTTGTGGTAGAAGAAGCATGAATACTATATGGAAGGGTTATAGAGGCAGTCGTTGATCCAGAAAGAGTAAGAGGAATTTGGATAACTCCTCAAGCTTCACTATGAGCTGATGTTCCATTTGAGAAACTCACAACAGGTCCAGCATCATTATCAGTAATGACAAGTGTATGGTAGTTTATAAGTCCTAGATGTGCATTTGTTGGAGTTTGGAGTTGGATATTGAGATTTTCAAGAGTTGCTTCACTGATTCCATCATCAGTAAGCGTGAGTGTAATAAATGCTGTTGTCGATCAAGGATTGTATGTAAGAAGTCCTGGAGTAAGGCTTGTATCAGTATAATCTGAAGTTACCTGAGCATCTCAAGAAAGGACATAACTTACTGTTACAGGATTTATAAATGCAAATGAAAGTTCTACTGGGATATTGACTGTTCCAGCTCACTCTCCAGAAGCAGGAGTTGTTGTAGGAGTAAGGAAATAAACATCCGGATAGTTATCATCATCAGTAATAGTAAGAGTATGAGATCCATTACTTCATATCGTTGCATT
>CAYUZH010000009.1:0-22322 GCA_964449635.1 uncultured Candidatus Peribacteria bacterium
CTCTCCTTTCGAATCCGTTGTCTTTTAGATGAAAAATGGCGGAAAAGATGGGATTCGCCTCCCTAGCGGGTAGGGCATCCGAGTACAAAAGATACAAACGTATCTTTTTCCTCACTTCGTTCGGACTCTCCTTTCGAATCCGTTGTCTTTTAGATGAAAAATGGCGGAAAAGATGGGATTCGCCTCCCTAGCGGGTAGGGCATCCGAGTACAAAAGATACAAACGTATCTTTTTCCTCACTTCGTTCGGACTCTCCTTTCGAATCCGTTGTCTTTTAGATGAAAAATGGCGGAAAAGATGGGATTTGAACCCACGTTGCAATTGCTCGCAAACACGCTTTCCAAGCGTGCGCCTTCAGCCACTCGGCCACCTTTCCGTAGAAACTATTGTATGATTATTTATATAAAAGCAATTTGCAAAAAAAGATTAGATAAATATAATTCTTTGACAAATTGACTTTTATGTATATGAATATATTTCAAATTTGCTCTGAGATTCTTCAGACACCTATAGATACAATATCAGGGATTTCTTGAGGACTCGCTTTAGATGATTGAATTCACATAGATTTGTTAGTCTCTCACGATGGAAAGCGTATTACAGAAGATAATTATTATGAAAAACTCTATAATAATTCTCAAATAGAAAAAGTTATTGAATCAAATCAGATAGGAATTTATAGAATCATCTTTCAACAACAAATTGGGACTAAGTTAGTAGTATTTTGAGAACTTGGAGTTTCTACAAATGAAGAATTAGTATAATTTTTTATTTTTATAGAATATATACATAATATGATTAATCTTGTTGAGTGACTTGCTGAAGTATGTGATATTTCTCAGAATGAAATTCTCCTTGCTTTACAAATATCAGCATCTAAAATGATTTCTACTCTTGATTGAAAAGGGAGTCTTGTACGTTATGAGAAAGATGTTACGTCTTTTTTTATTTGAGAATCAAAGTTTCCTGTAAAATTATTTGAGGATGATTATACAGATATTTATATTGAAAGAGAAAAAAATAGCATTTATATAACAACAATTTCTTCGTTTGTTTGATTTCAACTCAAGAGAGTTTTTATGATTCTTCGAAAACCTCTACAAGAAGACAGGCATTTTGTAAACAACTATGAAAGTTGATTAGAGAGATACGAAAAATCATTTATACTAGAATTTATTCATCCAGTAGCAAATACAAAAATTGTGGAAGTTATAAAATTTAGAGACATAGTTGAATATCTCTCATCGTGTGAATGATACTATGGTGAAGTTACTGATTCTATGCTTAAAAGTTTTGTGGAATCGTATATTGAAGCAATATTGATAAATCAGGGGATTAAAGTCAATTGAGAAGATATAAAAAGTATAGAATATACTCTAAAGTGAGTTTAATTTTTTTGTTAGCTCTTTCACCTGTTCAAATGTTTCTACTTTCTGAACTTCTTCATGAGTAAACCATTTATACTCATCAATTTCTTCAATTTGTGTTTTAATAATTTGATTTTTTTTCATTGAAGCAACAAAGACATATTCAAGTCTTTTTTCTTCTTTTCCTTTTTTTGTTTTATACTTGATTTTATATGTTATAAGTGGTTGAGGGAGCTCTTTTATATGCTCAAGTTTGATACCAGTTTTTGATCATAAAAGTTTTACTTCTATTCAAAGTTCTTCTTTTATCTCTCTTTTAAGAGCTTTATAGATATCTTCTTTTTTTTCTATATGACCTCCAGGAAGTGTCCAATAATTTTTATCCTTATGACGAACGAGAAGAATTCTTTTATCACTATTTTTTATAATACAACGAACCACTTGAGCTGACATATAGAATATTTACAAATTAGAATATATCTTGAATCATAAACTTTTTATTGTTTTTTACAACTCCTTTATCATATATTCTCATTTGAGTGCATATCCTCGTTTTTCATAGTATTGGCGAACTCATACTCCTGCGATAACTGCCATTTTTTTCTCTGATAAGAGCACATTCTTCTAATTCTTCTATAAAGTGTTTTTCTTTTGTAAAATATTGGCTTGGTATTCTGAGTCTTAAAAGAGAGAATATGGTTCTATCTTTTGGATCTTCATAAGTCAAAAAATATTCTTTTCAGAGAGAAGCTTCGTATTCGTAAGTATGTAATATTGCTTCTTCAGGATTATTATCTTTTCACTTTATCTCCCTGGCTCGTATTTCTACCATCTTGTGTCCTCTTGATTCGAGTCTTTCTTCGACGATTTGTCTGAGGTTTGAGAGAGTGGAACCATGAAGAATCTCACTTGCTGGGATATCTCGATAGGTTCTATTGATTCTTATATACTCTGGTACCATTGCTTCCAGTTCGCACATAAGTTCTATCAGCGTTTCGTCATCATACGCTTCAAATCCTCCATTTTTCCATATTTGAGTAAGTTCTGCTTTATCGGTGACGACCATCGGGTATATTTTGAGTTCATCTCGTAACTCCATATTTCCTTAATCGTATAATTTCTTCTACATTTAGCCAATCTGGACGTGTCTCTATGGCTATACCTATGACTCGACAACGTACCGTTTCGTTTGTTTTTTTGGCTTCTTCAAGCGTTTCAGATTTAAACTGGAGGTATCATTGTTGAAGTTTAAATCCAGCGAATTTGTCTCTTGAAAAATCGGTTTCTTCAATTTGTTCTTTCATCACATCGTACGTATTAAACGCATCATAAATACTTTTAATAAATTCTTCTTGATAATTGAGAGGGTAAAAAGACCAAGTACCTCCGATGATTCTTACGTCATTCTTCTCGATTTTATGGCCAGTTACTTCAAGTCACCTCAAACGAGAATGTACTTGTAAAATAGGATCAAATTTATTGAGTTCAGCACGCATGACGGCTGGTTCGTGTGGAATATACGATTTTGGTAATCATTCAAATGTTGGACAATAGACGCATTTTCCAGGGCAGCCAAAAAATTTTGTAAGGAGACTTATGACAGTGACTCAAGAGAGGCTTCTTACCCCTCTTTTTCTGAGAATTTTTTTGAAAATATTATTTTCTTGGAGTTCTCAAGATTTTATTCTCTCGCTGTATCTATCAAGGATTTCTATTGATGCGAGTGGTTTTGGGAGTTTATATTTTTTATAAATCTCATTTTGAATTTTTTGAAAGTCGTTTTTATCTCTCATTTTTGATGAGAGTGCGGAGTTTATAATAGCATCTATTATTTCTTTTTTATCTGGAATCATACATTTTTGCAAAATAAAATCGCTCTTATTGTAGCGATTTTTTGAAAAAGGAAAGAGGTGAAACGTGTATTTTGAAAAAGTTTTTATTTTAGACTACATTTTTCTGCTGCTAAAACAGCATTTACTGCTAACTGATTTTTATTTATAGTTACGAGAGTTCATCAAAGTACTGCTACAGGTACAACAATGCTAGGCATTCCTTGTAAATTATTATTAAAACAGTTTAAAAATACATTCATATCATTTGTTGCTGGTAAAGCTTCTTCTCATCTTTTTATAAAAGATATTTCCTTTGTTACAGTATTTGTTTTCAATAGAGTATCCACCCTTTTACAAAATTCAATTCATGTAGCAAAACTTCATAATTCAGTATGTATTATTACTTCTATACAATTGGTAATCGATTCTATTTGATTCGTGTCCGGTATAGTAGAATCAAGGTGTTGTCTTCATTCAGATGGACCTCCCCATATAACTGTTGATGCGAGTAAACTTCCTCAAAGTACTTTTCAAATTCAGTTCATATACTCTTAAAAATAGAATTTATTATATAAAAACGTTTTATTATACTAATGTCAATATTCTTTTTGTCAAAATCTTTGATATTTATTCTTTTTGATTACACTAATTTTAGTATAACTTTTCTTACTTTACTTATTTTTTATACTTATGGAGAAGTGCGAAATAAAACTTTGTTGAGTTTCTTCCGTATGACCAAAGTGACAGATAGTCATTCCAAAGGAGATTAGAGAAACTCTTTGAATCAATCCCTGAGATTCGTTTGCTATTGTTTTAAAAGATAGCAAATATATCGGTCTTGTGAGAAATCAAGATATGCAAGAACTTATGGCATATATGAAGACAGAATCAAAATAAATATTTAATAATTTATGTAAGTATATGAACAAGAAATATGTTTGAATCGGTGTTTTATTATTTTTTCTCCTCTTAGGAATATTTTTTATTTATAGAAATTCTTCACAAAATCCAGAAAATTCTACTGCCTCTGGTTCTTTGAAAAAAGATTTTTTTATTGATGTTAAAAACTTAGACGAGTTTCCTACGAGTGCATTTCTTGAAAAAAATGGGAAAATTACTTCAACAGAAGAAATTAAGCTTTCTTCTCAAGCAGTTTGAAGAATTTTTCAAATCAATGTAAAAGAAGGAGATAAAGTAAGAGCTGGACAAGTACTTATGAGTCTCCAAGATAATATAGGAAGTTATTGAATTAATCTTGAGAGAGCAAGAAATGGACTTCAGAGATCTCAACTGAGTTATGACTCGACAAAACTTCAGCTTGATGAACAAATTAGACAGCAAGAGATATCTCTTGAAAAATTAAGAAATAATCTCAATACTTTAAAGAAAAATGCAGAAATAGATATCAAGCAAATTCAAGACGATGTTGCTGAAACGGATTATACAAACCTTGATTCTGCTTCTGCTCTCCAACTTCAAAAACTTGATTCATCTATTGCAAAGGCAGAATTTGATTATCAAAATATTCTTACTTCAAATCAAGAAACGATAGATTCTTTTAAAGTAAGCTTTAAAAATGCCTATGATGGACTTGATACATTTTCACAAGATATCATAGACTTTGGTGATAAAATCTTTGCTATCACTGGAAAATATGATGATGATCTTTCGACAAAATATGAATCATATCTCGGAGGAAAAGATAAGGCTCAAAGAGATGTGACGAGACAAGCTCTCGTTGACCTTATTAATTATAAAAAGACAGTATTTGACTCTATCCAACTCGATACACTTGATGAAACGACCATCAAAACGCTGCTTCCAAATATTTTAAAATGATATGATCTTTCTAAAAAGTACCTTGACTCGTTTGAGGATACGCTTGTTCTTTCTATACCAAGTATTTGAATTCTTTCAGAAGCAGAGATATCGGCTTATGCAGGGACTATAAATGCGTATCAATCTCAACTTCAAGCTCAAAGCAGCGCTTATACAAGCTATAATAATAGTGCTTGAACGTTTCTCAGAACCTATAAAAATAATGAGGCTTCTGGAAAAAAACAACTTGATTTATTAAAACAAGAACGAGAAATTCTTCTCAAATCGCTCAATACTTCTTGAAATAAAACTGAGAATGCCCTTGAAAAAACTCAAACTTCTTTGTCTGACAGTATCATTTCTCTTGAACTCCAAATTAAATCATTGGAAAGTTCTCTAGCAAATGCCAAAGATTCAAGAGATATTACTCTTCTTACTCTTCAAAATGGAATCAAAGAGTCTCAAATAACATACGAATGAGCTGCAAAAGAATATGCAAAACTTACTGTTACTGCACCAATAGAATGAATCGTTGGAGATATACTTATTGATAAATGACAGGATGTTTCTAATAATACGCCTCTTGTTAGTATTCTCTGAAGTAAAAAAAGTGAAGTAGAAATTTCTTTTAAAAGGGAAGAACTTGAATTTATATCAGTAGGAAATAAAGTATTTTTTGATTTGAATGGGAAAAATATGACTTGAAGTATTTATTCTATTTCAAGTATCGCTGATTCAAATCTTAACTACAAAGCAAATGTTATTTTTGATACGCAATTTGATATTATCGGCTGAATTGTAAAAATACAAATCCCATTTGCTTCTGCTTTTCCTCTTATCCCTGTAAATATTGTTACAGTAAATGGTAATAATGGCGGGCTTATTTATCTTTATGATGGTAAAACTTTAAAACAGGAAAGTGTAAATCTTTGAAAACTGTACTGAGAACTTATAGAATTTAAAGGATTTAAAGATATAAATTTCGATAAAAATACAATGAGTATCGTTGTAAGCGATGTGAATAACTATGATGAAAATATATTTACTCTTCGTCTTTCAAATTAGTCTTTATAAATTTTTAGTTTACTTTCTTTGATTTTGTTCGTTTATGAATTTTTCTTCTTCGTTTTTTTCTTTTTGGATTAATAGATATAGAGTATCTTTTCTCCTCGCATTTCTTTTACTTTCTTCTGGAATCTTTTCTCTTTATAAAATACCAAAAGAATCAACCCCAGATATAAAATTTGGTATTATCTCAGTATCTACGATTTATCCATGAGTGAGTCCTACAGATATGGATAATCTTATCACAGAAAAAATCGAGAAAGAGGTAAAAGACCTCGATGGAATTAAAAAAGTAACTTCTACTTCTTGAGTTTGAATTAGTTCGGTTGTTATCGAACTTGATAACGAGACAAATACTCGAGATATGATGACAGATGTAAAAGATAAACTTGATAAAATTAGTTTTCCAGAGGATGCCAATGATCCTGTTGTGCAAGAGATTAGCACGAGTAATGAATTGATGTTTCAGGCACTTCTTTATGGAGATGAAAAGAAATTTGATAATTTTTCTTTGAACCGACTTGCAAAAAAAGTTCAAAATCAACTTGAATGAAAATGAGGAATTGTTTCTATAGATATAGGGGCTTGAGTGAATGATGGTCCTGTTTGATGAGGTGGTTCAAATACTGAGGATTACGACATAAAGGTTCTTCTTTCAAAAGAAAAAATAGAACTCCTTGGACTTACTATACAGGACGTTACTTCAAAAATTCGTGCTTATAATAAAAATACACCTATTTGAAATTACAAAGTTTGAGATTTAAAATATGATTTTCGTTTTGATGGAGAATTTAGTGAAATATCAGATTTAAAGAATTTGATTATACGTGATAATGGAGCTTCTAAAGTGTACCTTGCTGATATTGCTGAATTCGAAGAAGAATATACAACAAAGTCGATTCAGAAAATAGGTTTTTATAAATCGTCAGGGTTTAATTACATTTCTCTCAATTTTAATAAAAAGCCATGATCAAATATATTTTCTGTTTCAAGATGAGCAAAAAACTCTTTAGAATCGTATTTAAAAAATAATCCTGAGTTTAAGTGACTCCAAGTATCATATGTGAGAGACTTATCTGAAGTTATCAAAGATGATTATAAACAATTATCAAATAATGGTGTTCAAACGCTCTTATTCGTTTTTGTTATTGTTTTTCTTTTTATAGGTATCAGAGAATCGATTATTGCTTCGATTCTTATCGTAATATCTTTTGCGGTTACTTTTATCGCTCTTGATACACTTGGGCGTTCTCTTAACTTTTTGACGAATTTTTCTCTTGTTTTGAGTTTTGGTATAGCAGTTGATACTTTGACAGTAATCATAGAGTGAGCGGTTCAAAAACAAAAACTTTGATACTCTAAGTCAACAGCCGTACTTCTTGCTATTATAGAACTAAAATCGAGTCTTATTACGGGTACTTTTGCAACACTTTTTGCATTTTTACCAATGATATTTCTTCCATGAATTATAGGGAAATTTCTTTCTTATATACCTATCACAACATTCTTTATGTTGTGAGCAGCTCTCTTTATATCACTGACTCTTGCAGCTGCATTTTTTATTAAACTTTCAAAAGAATTTACTTTTTATTTTAAAGACCATTTTCAAGAAGAGTTGTTAAACGATGAAGAAGAAAAAATCCTTCAAGAAGAGAGAAAAGGAAAGAAAGAATCAAAACCTGTTTCAGAATCAAAACGTCTCCAACTTCTCTGAAAAATGACTGATTTTTATTTTGCTTGGATACAGGCATTTATGAAAAGAAAAATCTTTCGAGTAATAGGAGTTCTTTGACCAGCAATCCTCCTTATTTTAACCTTTATTTTTTTGAGTCCAAAAATCTGATTTACACTTTTCCCTCAATCTGATGAAGGGCAGATAAACATTACGATGGATGCAAAAGAATGAACAGATAAAACTGTTTTGGAAAAGTATCTCCCAAAAATTGATTCGATTGTTTCAAAATATCCTGAACTGAAAGTATATTTTGCTCAAGTAAATGGAAATTCTATAAAAGTCTATTTAGAGCTTATTCCACTCTCTGAAAGAAAACAAAAGTGAATGAGATCAGCTTTTGATATAGAAGAAGATGTGCTTTCGTCGTTTTCATACTTTGAATCTCAATGATTAAAAGTTGCTGTAAAATCACAGTGAGGAGGGCCTCCAGTAACAAAACCTGTCGGTATAAAACTTATCGTTGATGATAATAAGAAAATAGATACACTCAGGAAAGTCGCTTGAGACTTTGAAACGTATTTGAGAACAATCGCATGACTTAAAAATATTGCACTTTCTTCGAGTGATAGCCCAGGGCAGTTTATTTTTCGATTTGATAATGAAAAGCTTAGTTTTATCTGACTCACTCCTCAAGATGTCCTCCCTGAAATTTATAGTTACGTAAATGGAGTGAAGGTAGGAACGATAAAGTCTGTTCTTGAAGATAATGATATCGTTGTAAAAGTGGCTGACTTTGATGAAAACTTAAGCCCAGAAGATATTACGAATCTTCAAATAAACACAAGAGTCTGAAGAATCCGCCTTTGAGACTATGTAAATTATACCTTTGAAAAATCACTTTCTTCTATTTCTCGTGAGAATGGAAGTATCACTATAACGGTTGATGCGGATGTTGAATCAGGGGTGATTCCTACAACTATTCAACCAAAGCTTGTAGAATTTGCTCAAAAATATAGTTTCCCTCAATGAATCTCTTTTTCAGAAGGAGGTGAAAATGAAGAAAATAAAGACTTGATTCTTTCTACGGTGCAATCATTTTTTATCGCTCTTTTCCTTATATTTGCTATTCTTGTTTTACAATTTAATTCTTACTCTCAACCACTTCTGATTCTCTATTCGGCGATTCTTTCTATTGGATGAGTAAATATTGGACTTTTTCTTACTGGAAATCCTTATAGTATGCCTTTTGCTATTTGATTTATTTCTCTGCTTTGAATCCTTGTTAATAACTCTATTATTTTGATTGAAACTATTAATTCGAACCTTGAAAAAGTACGAAGTATGAAGGGAAAATATATATCAAAAGACGAGTATATTTATTCTATTGTTTCAGCTGGAACCAGTCGTTTACAGGCGATTATTATAACTTTAGTAATTAATCTTGTTTGAGTCTTACCTATTGCCTTCCAAGATCCATTTTGGGCAGGGATTTGATTCACGATAGTTTTCTGACTTCTGGCTTGAACATTTCTCACTCTTTTCAGTATTCCGTGTCTTTTTTATATGATTTATTATAGGAGATACGTAGGGAAGGGGATATAAAATCAGTGGTACTAAAAAAGATTGTTTTTAAACAATCTTTTTTAGTATTTCCAAGAGATTCTTTTCTAAATCATATATATTTTCTTTGCTTGTGAATCAGGCAGCGAGTTTGTGTCATCCTCATCAAAATTTGGAACAAATTTGAGCAACATCGAGAGTGTCTCTGTTACTTCGGAGACTTGCTTTTATACTTCCATCATTTTGTTCATAGAGAAAAAGAGCGATGGTTGTGCCTTCTATATTAGCGAGAAATTCGTTTATAAATCATTTAAATCATTGATCTTTTTCTTTGGTCTCTTCGTAAATATCTTTTGTTACCGATACCCAGGTAATGCCATTTTCTTGTTGTACTTTTTGCATGATATTTCACCAGAGATGAACTTTCTCAAGACTTTTTTTTCTAAAAAACTGGAAAACTATTTCTTTGTTTTCCGCTTTTAAGTCTATAAGTTTTCAAGCGACTTCTAATGTATGAGAAGTGGTATTTTTGTTGTAAAATGAGTTTGTATCAGTATGTATTCAAGCGAGCAGAAGTGTGGCCATACTTGTATCAATATGTGCAGAGTATCACATATCGCTTATGATATCATAGACGAGTTCACAGCTTGAAGAGGCAGTGGTATCAATAAGATTTAGTTTTCAGAATCAAGGATTCGTAATATGGTGGTCAATAACGACGAATACGACATTTTCAAAGAGAACTTTGTTTTGTATATACGTTTCTCAGAGTTGTTCAAGGCTTGCTGCATCGAAACTGATAATCACTTCTGGGTGAAACGTCGTTATATCTATTTTTGGAATAATGATATTTTCTTTTGTGAGAAAAGCGAAATTTTCGGGCATCGATTCATCGTTGGTCGCTTTAACTTCTTTTCCTAATTTTTTGAGTAACTGGTAAAAACCTCCAAGGCTTCAAAAAGCATCAGGATCCATACGAATATGATTTACGAGGAGAAATCTATTATGGTTTTCAATAATAAATTTAAATTCATCAATTTGTTCTTTTTTTAATGTAATCATTATCTTATATAGGTTAAAAACTCGTTTTGAGTATAGAGAATTTTATTTTTTAGGCAATAAAAAAACTCAGATATTTGGGTAAATATGCTGAGTTTGTGTGTATGTCCAGTTCTACATTCTTGAACGGTATAAAGGTTTTTTAGTTGTCCAAGGAGAAAAGGATCGTTTTTTTGAAAACTAACCTTTGTTTTCTTGAAGCGAAAAAATTACAATTGAATTTTCTCAAGCTTCTAGATTCTATCCTCCCTTGGGTGATTTATTAGAGAACGTTCACCAGGTTCTTTTATTTTTGTTTTATCCAAATCTTTTGTTTGGAATATTTTTTTGATGGTAAAGAATTTTATGTTATACCCGTATATAAATCTACAAGATTTTATAAACTTATATACGAGTATAACTTTCTTACCGTTTTTGTTTTTATTTTTGTTCCAAATTGCTTTGGAAATTTTATTTTTTTATGAGGAATTCTTACTAGGTTTTGTAAGCTCCATTCTAGGGAAGAAAGAATCAGATTATTTAAATGAGCGATTTGCCGAAGTGAGAATTCTTGTTGAACTCAATCACCAGGGAACACATTCATTATACTCTAGAATGAGTTTTGAATCGAAAAATAGTACTTTACAAATATATATAATAATTTATTTATATATATTTTATATTATAGATGTTTATTTTAAGCCATTATTTTTTATGTTGAATTTTTATTCTTTTCTTTCTTTTTTGCTTCATTTTTTTGGAAAACAGGGTATATTTTTTTCTCTTTTTTTGATGTTTGTATAGAAATTGTGAACAACTTTTAAACTTTGTTTAAAGTTTGTGAAAAGAGTGTGAAAAAGTGAGTTTTTTCGCTTTTTTATTTGATTTCGGTTATAATAATACACAAGTATTCCTTTATACATATATGAAACATTGACCTTCTCTTTCGAGACGTGAACTTATTGTCTGACTATCAACACTCTTTTGAGTTATTGCTCTTCCACAAGGGATTTCTTTTATTGCGCAAAAATATGCTCGTGAGACTGATACGTATGAGCAGTTCTCTCATCTTCTTTGAATTGATGAAGAAGTACAACAATATCTAAAATCTCCTGAATGAGCAAAACAAAACATCATCGATCTGAGTCTAGTATCATTTTTCTTTTGGAAGATTCTCCCACTTTTGAAAAGAGGGAAGAGTTCTGATATGAACTATGCTATTAGTCTTGTTACTCCTGCTATCTCTAGTTGGTACGCACTTTCAAATGATACGGCAAAAAAAAATCTTGCTTCTCATAGTTTCTGAGCATTTCTCACTATTTGATGAATAAGTGCTTCTAATGTACTTGGATCTCTTTACAAGATAGATATTGATCAACTCTCCGCTGAGCGAGTAAGTGAGTTTTTTTGAAGAGATTTAGAACGCATAAAAGAAAACCAAACAGTTCAAAGAGTTTTGAATCGTTTCAGAGTAAAAGTTCATGATAATACAAAGTATCCAAGCATACAAGAAAGTGAAACTTGAAAAAAATATATCATTATTCCCATAGAGCGTTTTAAAGAAATACTTCCTCTTATTCAATCTGAAACTGAGCAGATTCATATTCCTCGAGTCGTTTCTAATTTTTTTACCAATAAAGATTCTAGGCTCGAGGCTTTGAAAATTTCTTCACAGTATTTTAAAAATATGAAGAAAGAACTCTATGAACCGATTATGGATACTTCTCTGAAAAAAGAGATATATACTTTGTCGGCAAGAATGCTTCGTGAAGAAGTGACAAATCTGCTTATATTTTCTCTTATTACTCAATTTCCTTTTGCAGGAAATGCTCAAACCCACTTATTTAAAAGGACAATCCAAAACCTCTGATTCAAACTCTATCATCTTGCTATTGCAAACGGTGCTGCTGTAGAGACGGCCAAAAGTATTAAAAATCGTTTTGAAATTCTTTGTATTTCTTATCTTTTTAATCGTACTCTCTATTTTGATGCTTTTACTCTTACTTGAGTTCTCTTTTATAATTTTTGAGAAAAAAATGAGTCTTTTGATATAGAAAAGCGACTTGGTCGAGTAAAAAGCTTTCTTGATTGAGTTCTCCCTATCGTATGAGCAAATATACGTCCATTTTTGAAAAATATTGATAGAATTATTTATGAAACCTGAGTTACTTGAGAGTTTCAAGATTCTGGAAAAACAATCAATGATAAAGGAGGACTTGATTATAATTTTACTATTATTAAAGAGAGGGTTTTATCCTATGCAAGAGATATATTTATCTCGAAAGAATGAGAAAAGTTTTGAAATTGGCAGAGACAGAAAATGATTTCAAATCCAAAACTCAATAGTAACCTAAGAAAAAGTATTCATAGATTTCCCCAATTATCACACTTATTTCAGACGAGTTATATGGGTGAGTACTTTGACGAGATTGAGAATACTTATGAAGGACTGAGTATTGATTCTAAAGATATAAAAACATCAAAACAATCATTTGATAGTTTTCTAGATCTTGTCTATTTTCTTGTCATAACTCATAAAAATACTTCTCAAAAAAAAATAAGAAAGACGATTGAAAATACTCTTTCTAGAAAATATAATACCCTTCTTCTTCTCTATGAACTTGTAAAAAATACGTCAGCTGACAACTCAGAAAAACAAATATTTGTTGAACATCTTGAACAAATGTTTTTTGTTGATAAAGATGTTTGGGAAGCTGAAGTAGAAGAAAAAATATTTGATGCTTTTCTTGATACCGTTGAACATACAAAAGAACAAGATGCTATTCGAAACTATAGTATCATCTATGATCTTGATTTTTGTGTCGTAAACCAATCAGATGTATTTTGAAATATCCAATCAACAGCGAAAATGTTTCAAAGATGTATTCGTTTTCTCAGGTATATTCAAACAAAAAGATGAGAAAATAATAACATATATATTACTTTAAAGAATATATTTACATCGAATGTTAAAAGTTACTTTGAAAATAGACGTATGGATAATTATAGAGGACCAAGAAAAAAAGATGAAGCAGTAGTAGAGAGAAATAAAAAATACGTTTGATTTGTGAAAGAGGAATTGAGTCTTATTCTTACAAATAGGGAACTTTTTTACTATAATAAACTTTTTTCCCCTACAGAAGATTTATATATTATTTCTCTCAAAACAAGGGCAAAAAATAAAGGATTTAAAGTGCCTTTTGAAAAACAAATCGATTTAAAACCTCTTTTTTGACCCTACACAAAGACACTTGATAAACAACTTGAACTCTTAAATGAATATCTTGGAAGAGATAATGCGGATGTTATAAAAAGTCTGCTTCTTATACAATCACCTTTTATTACGGCACTTGTAAACTTACTGGAATCTTCACTTAAGATTCCACAACTTCATTCTCTTGAAAAAAAACATAAGGTATTTCTTGTCTCTATCATAACGTACTTTGTAAGTATGAATCACCAAAGCTATGTAGGATTTATCGTGTGAGTTGATTTGCTAAAAAAACTGGTTCCTTGAATCTCTACCAATGAAGCGATTGCTGAAATAGGGAAGATAGCCGTTATTGGTGGATCAGCTGCTATCACTGGAAGAGTTACTAATTTGAGTCTTGGGAAACATAATCCTATTAAATTTTATAGTATCGATAATGCTCGTTCGTTTCGTGAAAAAGAGTTTCAACTTATTTGGTTATTTTGAGAAAATCAATGGAAAGATATGAAAACGATTATCTATAGATTTGGAACGATTATGTGAGTGACAGAAGTAGCTATCGATGCGATTGTAACAACTCTTACTCCAAATGTATCTCAGATACTTGATTTTTCAAAACCAGCTAACATAGGTACAACGGTTGCTTCTATCATAGCAACGGATAAAAGGAGAAATATCGCTGTATACACCTCTCAAGCACTTTCAATGTTACTGAGTGTTCCTTCTCTTGTGAAACGAATTTTAAAAAAGTAAAGGTTTCTATGCACGAAAAAAGCACGCCCGGAGGCCTGCCTTTGTATATTATGAGTATAAATTATATAACTAATTAGGTTCATTTTGTGTACCTCACTGTTGAAATTGCGTTGCTCTTGATTTATAGTTATTGATTGGATATGTTGTAGAATCCTGCCATAAAAAATAAAATATAAGCAAATCGAGTGGTCGTATTCATGGAATAGTTTGATGTAGAAATTGTTCTGCGTAGTATCATCATGCTAATAGACATGATATTACCATTGCTCTTGTTGAATTTGTTACTTCATTTTCAAAACTTTTTTCGCTTAATGTTCATCATTTTGAAGCTTCACCTGCATTAACTTTTATTGCATAAATTGCAATAAATAGTTCTGTTAAACCTATCTTAAGGGATACAGGGAGAGATGAAATTTTTTGTTGCAAAAGTAATAAACTTTCGCTTCATCTTCAAAAGTTTATGAACTCTAAGATATTTGTTGGTGTTATATTTTCAGTAGTAAATTTAGTAATATCAGCTATTCCTCTATGAATTGCAGTTAATCATACAAGTTTTTCCATAGCAGGAATTTTTCCAGCAGATGTAACTGGTGAAGTGATTTTTGAAATTATTCCTCCTATAGCTCACAAAACTTTTTTTCATTGTGATGAACTTGGATTTACAATAGCTTCCTCTTCTTTTTTTAGTAATGTCATAATGGTTATATTAAATATTAAAATAAATTATAAATTTGGTAGAGATTTTCTTTTATTTTTATTTTACTATTTCAAAATCAGTGAGATCAAGGAGTCGTATTCCTTTTTCTTTCATTTCTTTTGGGAGATTTTTATCATCAAGATGAACTTTATAAATGTCTTCTCAGTATATAAATCATACATCAGACCTATCTATAGTAACTCATACAGTTCATCTTTTTCAATGATGACTTATAATGATACTATTTCAGAGGGTTTTACTATGTTTAAGTTCTCCTTTTATTTTTAGATATCATCATTGATTTAGATGTTGTATCTTTTCTTGCGATAGTTGATTAAGGTTTCTTTTTTCTTTTTCTTTTTTTTCTTGAGCTTCTCTTTCAGATTTTTCTCGCTTTTCCCTTTGCTCAGGTGTTTCACTTGTACATCAACTCAGTACGATTGCTGATAATCATAATAGTATATGTCTTCTTGTTGTAGTTATAGTATCGGGGAAGTTTTGTTGTCCTGATGGTTCAAATACTCGAGTATTTAATGACATAATCAAGTTATATTAAATAAATTAATTATAAAATAAATATATTTAGTGTATTGTCAAATTGATTTTTATTAAAGTACTATTTCTTATCATTTTTTGCTTATACTAAGAAAAATTTATTATTTATCATATATATGCAAAACTCCCTCCTCTCTCAATCGGAACACTACCTAGCTCTCAAAGATGGAGACTATACTCTTGAGGATGTAAAAATCCTTCAAGATATTATTAAACAGCATATTGTACTCTACCATGAAAAAGAAGCTCCTGTGATATCAGATTTTGAATATGATATGCTTCTTGAGAAATTGAGAAGATTAGAAAACATGTTTCAAATCCAAGAAAAAACCTCTTCAATGGTAGGAACAGAACTAAAACAATCAAGTTTTGAGAAAGTCCCTCATACAAGACCTATGATTAGTCTTGATAATACCTATAACGAAGAAGATTTACGAGATTTTGATGAGAGGGTAAGAAAAGGACTTTGAGAAAGTACCACTCTTAATCAGATAGAATATACCGTAGAATATAAATTCGATGGGCTTGGAATAGAGCTTGTATACGAAGATGGAAAACTCGTTCAATGAATCACTCGTGGAAATGGTCTCGTTGGTGAAGATATCACAGAAAATGTAAAGATGATTGAAAATATTCCTCATGTAATTGATTATAAAGAGAGACTGGAAGTGAGGGGAGAAGTAATTATGCCAAAATCAGTATTTTTAGAAGTAAATAAAAAAAGACAGCTCGCTTGAGAAACTCTTTTTGCAAATCCTCGTAACTCTGCAAGTGGAAGTCTTCGTCAACTTGATGCAAATATTACTCGTGAGAGAAAACTCCAGTTTTTTGCCTATGATATCCCCAATTTTGAATGAGAAAATGCCACCTATCCAGGAATTATTCAGGAAGCATCTCATTTTGGATTTTCAGTTTCTTCTTATATGAAACAGTGTCTTGGAATCAATGAAGTGATTCAATCCATAGAAAATTTTTCAAGTGAGAAAAATATCATCGATTTTGATATTGATGGACTTGTTATTAAAGTAAATGATTTAGAATATTGGCGTATACTTGGTCGTACCGAACATCATCCTCGTTATGCCATTGCTTATAAATTTCCAGCTGAAATTGTTCGTACGAGAGTCCTTTCTATTGAACACAGTGTTGGTCGTACCGGGACGATTACTCCGGTTGCAAACCTTGAACCAGTGGAAGTTTGAGGAGTTGTGGTACGTCGTGCGACGCTTCATAACTATGAAGAAGCTCAGTCGAAGGATGTCCGAATCGGAGACTCTGTTTTTATGAAACGTGCTTGAGAGGTAATTCCTGATATTGTGGCTTCGATTCCAGATGTGAGAAATGGAAGTGAACAAGAAATTATTCCTCCAGAAATTTGTCCTGTTTGTCAGTGAAAAGTTCTCAAAGATGAGGGGAAAGTTCGCTATTATTGCTCCAATAAATTTTCTTGTCCTGCTCAAATAGGAGGGCTTCTGAAATACTCAGTTGGGAAACAAGGATTCAATATCGATGGATTTGGAGAAAAACAGGTAGAACTTTTTTTAGAACTTGGCTATATAAATGACTTGGCAGATGTATTTCTCCTTAAAAATCATAGGGAAGAGATACTCGGGCTTGAGTGATATAAAGAAAAATCAGTCTCTAATCTCCTTGAATCTATTGAGAATGCTCGTAAACAGCCAATACATATGTTTCTTGCGGCTTTATGAATCCCAAATGTTGGGAAAAAGATGGGAAAAATTCTTGCTCCACTTTTTCAGACAAATCAAGATATTTTAGAGTTTCCTTACACAGAAGAAGATTTACTCACTCTCTCTGATGTATGACCAGAGACGGCTCAACTTTTGGAACAGGTTAAGGTTCAGTTTTTAGAAATAAGTGAGAAAAAAGGGTGAATATTTAGTTGAAAAAAGATTTGTATCACGGGAAGTTTTGAAAAGTATTCACGAGAAGAACTGGCAAGTATTATCGAAGAAAATGGGGGAGAGTTTGTTTCTAGTATATCAAAAAATACACATTATCTTCTCGCTTGAGAATCAGCTGGGAGTAAATTTGAGAAGGCTCGTAGTTTAGGAGTTGCTATTTTAACTATAGAAGACTTTTTACATTTATTGTATTCTTAGATATTTTTCTCTTCTTGCAAATTTGTCACTTTTCTCTATAATAATTCGACCTTAATTTTTAACGTTGTTTATTATGAGATGATTTGAGTCTTGAGAAGGTTGATTTACTGCCCCTTCTTCTAAAAATTTATGATTACCTACTTCTTATAAGGTTAATGATGTACTGTCTTCTTTTGAACGTCGTTCACAAGCATGGGAAGATTGTAAAAAATATCTATCCTCTGAACAAATCAATGCTGTGCAAATTACGAAAGAATATATTAGTATCTATGGTATAAAAATAGCTCTTTATGATCAAGCGGGCGAGAGTGATTATTCAGAAAATGCTCTTACTCAAGAAGAGTGGGCGAGAGTTCTTTCTCTTACGTACGGAAATTTTGATTTACAGAATAAGTTTTTGTGAGATGTATTATGAATGGATTTGAAATCAAATTATTGGACTTCTACAGAAGGATTTATTGAAAATACTGCTTATTATTTTTGACTTCCTGTAGGAGTTATCAATACCATAACTCTAAAAACCCAGAAATTAAAAATAAGGGGGAAGATTTAATTTTTTTCTAATTCTAGATAACAAATCTTTTTATTTTCTCCTCGAAATAGTCACTCAAATTCGGTTATCATTTTTTTATCAAACTGTTCTATTTCTTTTTCATAATCGCTTGAGAATTTTTTTATGCTCCATGTTTTAGATTCCTCTATAATTTTGAGTGTTTCTTCGAAATACTCTCTATGATCTGTCTTAAAAATCCATTTGCCTCAGATTTTTGTTTTTCTGTAAAGAGTTTCAATAAAGTCTTTTTGAAGAAGTTTATTCTTTTTTTGCCTGTCTTTATTATTCCATGGATCTGGGAAGAGTATATACGTCGTATCAATTTCCTCATCTCAAAATATATCATTGAGTTCTTGTGCATACCTTTTGAGGATAACGAAGTTTTTTCCTCAAGCTTTCAGAGCTTTTTCATACGTTTTATAGACCCTTTTGAACTTTATCTCCATTCCTATAAAATTGGTATTTGGTTGAAGTCATACTTGATAGGCAAAGAAATTTCCAAGCCCGGTTCCTATTTCAAGGCATATTGGAAATGTATTTTTAAAATATTGTTGCCATGCTCCTTTTTGCTCTATTGCTCTTTCTTTCTCTTCAATAATATGAGTATTGTTTTTAATTTTTTCTATATATGGATTAACAAAAGGCATAAAATAAATTAGAAATTAGAAAATTTAAGAGAGTGTATACAAAAAAGAAAAAATAAAAACTCTTCTTTTGTAAATTGAGAAGAGTTTTTATTTTTTATAAAGGGAGATTATTTAGAGTCTTCAGCAAAAATTTCATCGATAATTCCTTCACTTTGTTTTGTCTTGATTTCAGAAGCTACTTGGTATTTTATGTCATTGAGTATTGTTGATTTATCTGCAAGTTTTGATGCTGGATCAATAAGTTTTGGAAAATCTTCTTCTCCACGGATAGAATCTACGAGTTTATTTTGTTCAGTTTTTACAGATTCTATTTTTGAATCTATCTTTTTTGATACTTTTTCAAGCATTGTTATATAATCATACGTTTTTGGGTATTTTGCTTGAAGTTTTTCAAATGCTTTTTTAAGAAGATCAGCAGTATTTGCCCATCCAGCACTTGGATTTTGTGAGTAGTAAAGATTTGATAGGTGTGCGAGTTTTCCATCAGTATTGTCTTTTGACATATAGAGGTATACCATATTTGAATAAGGAAGTTGTGTTCCATCTGTAAGTTCTAGTACGAGTTTTCCGTTAAAAGACGCTCCATATTGGTCAGTGATAAATTTATCAAGTTCAGCTCTTGTAAGTTTTACTTCCGTAGGGAGAGAATCTTTATTGAGGTCTATTTTTAGTTCTTTTGAGTTTGTAGATGCATCAGTAGAAGTTGACATCTTTGCATCGTACATAGGCATTGGAGTATTTTGAGCTACCCAAAGACTGATATATACAGAACTTACTTTTTCCTTGAGCGCATCTGGTATGCTTACAGAGAGAGTAAGTTTTTTTGAATAGTAATTTTTATTATTAAAATCCCAATCTTCATTGATGTTATTTTGTGAAGCAGGAAGAAGGTTTTTTGATACGATATCTTTTACAGCTTCATCTTTTATAGACTCAACAACTTGATTTAAGTCAGATTGATCGTAAGTAAAATTTGGAGCCATAAGACCTCAAGCGTATGCTCAAGATATACTTGAAAGAGCAAGAATGCTCACAAGTCCAGTAGTAACAAACTTTTTCATAGAGAAAAGAGTAAAAAAATAAGATTTTATTCGTTTGAATTTTGTCTCAAACTCGTTTTGTACACGTATATCATTATAAATAGGTGACGTTTTTTTCAAGAGAAAAGATACTTTAATTATGGAAATTACTAAATTTAGCATCTGAATCAAAAAGAAATAGTATTTACAATAGATAGTTTATGTTTAGAAAAAAATTTGATTTTGAACTGACTTTTATTACACTACCCCCGTGCATAAATATGGATTGGTAGCTCAGTTGGTAGAGCAGGGCCCTCTTAAGGCCAAGGTCGCGGGTTCGAGCCCCGCCCAGTCCACCAAAATACAGTTATAAAAGTTTTTAAAACTGTATATATTAGTTAGAATGAAAAGGGGTGAGAAAGGAGAGCTCGAACAAAGTGAGAAAAAAGATACGGTTGTATTTTTTCTCCTCGAATGCCCGGTCTCTTGAGGCGACGAGCCTTGCGAGAGTCCACCAAAGATAAATAATTGAAAACATCTCAAGAACTTTCTTGAGATGTTTTTGTTTTTTAAAGTTATGATTTTTTAGATTTCGCTGTTTCTTTAGGATATTTTTCTGCAAGAATTTTAAATATATTTTCTATACATTCATCATAATCCTGATAGTTTCATTTGTAATCATAAACGACATCATTTCACTCATATTGTTTGAAGTCAGAGTGTTTAAATTTCTTTGATGTATCATACAAATAAATACCTCAAAATTCATTATCTCATAGAATTTTATTATCTCCTTTTCTATCTAACCATACATTTAATTCAAGCTTTCAGTCTTCATCTAAATTTCTTGCAATCGTTTTATATGTTCAAGAATCTCTGTCAACATCTATTGCTTTTCTCTTCCAAGGTTCAGATAGTAAATTTTCATGTTTTTTTGAAGCTTCGTTTATTTCATTTAAAAGAGCTTTTCTTTCAGTATTTATCTTTTCAATTCATTTTGTACTTACTACAAAAAGAAATAGTAAAAATATTATTCATAATGCCGTTGGGAGTAAATTTCAAAGTTTTTCTACAGCATCATAGTTTATGTTAAATATAAATAAATTAGTAGTCCCAAGAAGTAAGAAAAAAAAGTATAACGTTGAAATTGCACTTAAAATATATATTGACCGCTTTATCAATCTTGATTCAAAAATTTTAGATTTTTCTAATAGTTTTATAAAAGTTTCCCACATATAAATAATTTTAAAAAATAAAATAGTTTTAAAAATTCTCTTTTAGAAGTTATTTCCACTTATTTTCTATATAGTGGAGACTTGGTCAAACGAGATTTTTTGTTTCATCATACTTGAGTATGAGATAATCAAGAGAATCTTTATCAGTACTTATCGAATATCAAAATAGAGCAAGTGTTTGTTCATAAGTTTGTCAATCAATAGTATTATTTTTCCACCATCAAGATGAATCTCAATAGATAGGTGATACAAAAGTTCTATAAAATCATATTTGATTTAAAACCTCTTGAGGAAGTTTAGTTAATCATCAATCTTTATAAACACTAATAGCAATATTAGTATCATTAACAATATATTTGTAAACTAAATCATTATTCTGCCAAACATTTTGTGAATCTTTTTTTGGTCATTTTTCTACTTTTTCTATTTGTTTTTTCATAGCCGTAGAAACTTCTTCAACTGTTCATAAAAATCATCAAACTTTTGAGTAACTTGGAGAACTATAATTTAGCTTCATTTGTTGCTGTAAAGGAGTAAGTTTATCAAATTCCTTTAACTTAATTTCTATACTATTTTTTAGTGCTTCATCATATTCTTCTTGTGACCATCCCATAGTTCAAAATCAAGCAACTCAAGAATCATACCTATTTGATTGAGTTGTATCTTTTGGACCTGTAGAACTATCCTCTGTAGGAGTGGATTTTTCTAACTCAGTTTTCTTTGTTTTTAAGAGGGTACTGAGATGATTTAAAATAAACATATTTTTCTCAGAGAGTTTTTTTGTTTGGAGTGTCTCTATCTTTTTTATCAGAATAGTGAGTTTATTTGCATGACTCTTTGAATCAAGTTTTGAAAGCTTTTTATCAAAACTCGTATATATTTTCTCAACTTGAGTTTTGAGTTTTGTCTCTTCTTCTCAGCTCATAGTAGCAAAAGTAGAAGATATACTGAGTACAAATATAAGTACTATCAATGAAATCTTTTTCATAACAAACATTTAGAAAAATAAAAATTTACCTTTTGAATCATAGCTATATTTTGATACCATACAATAATTTTATGATGACTATTTTTTATGTATATGTGAAATTATTTCACGATAATAATAGTCTTTTAGACCTTGCTTTCTTTATTCCTTTCACTATACTTCAAAAGTTATTTTATCTATCAAATA
>CAYUZH010000010.1:0-2829 GCA_964449635.1 uncultured Candidatus Peribacteria bacterium
AAATGCATTTCTACTTTTTTTACTCCATCTCCATCACATGCATTACAACGACCATCTCGGGTATTGAAACTAAATCTTCCTGCGCTATATCCTCTCACCTGTGCATCACTCGTGCTCGCTAATATTTCACGAATTGAGGTAAATACTCACGTATAGGTCGCTGGGTTGCTACGTGGAGTTTTTCCAATAGGAGATTGATCTATAACAAGAACTTTATCGAGAAATTGGAGTCCTTTCATCTCTTTAAATTTTCCGTATGGATGGTTCGCTCCGTTGAGTTTATTTGAAAGGTACTCCGCAAGAGTATCGTTAATAAGACTCGATTTTCCACTTCCAGAAACTCCTGTCACCACCGTAAAGTTTGCCAGTGGTATTTTCACATCTATTTTTTTCAGGTTATGATGCTCTGCTCCGATGATCTCAAGCCATGTATCTCGTTTTCTTTCTTTTCTTTTTACAATAATTTCTTTCTCTCCAGAGAGGTATTTTCCAGTTACCGAAGCCTCATTTTTAATCACTTGCTCAAAAGTTCCTTCCGCAATAATATTTCCTCCGTGGATTCCAGCTCCTGGACCGATATCAATAATCCAATCGCTTTCTCGCATAATATCTTCGTCATGTTCAACAATAATAAGTGTATTTCCTATATCTCTGAGTTTTTTGAGGTTTGCAATCAGCATATCATTATCACGAGGGTGGAGTCCTATCGATGGCTCATCGAGGATATACAAAATCCCTTCGAGCTTTGTTCCAAGCTGGGTAGCGAGACGAATACGTTGAGATTCTCATCCAGAAAGGGTATTTGCTCGACGAGAAAGGGTGATGTAATCAAGTCCTACTCAAGAAAGAAATTCAAGTCTCTCGTTAATATTTTTGAGAACATTTTTTGCTATTTTATCTCTTTCTCAAACGAGACGAAGAGAAGAGAAAAATTTTGCAGCATCACGCACATTATAGTCTGTTAAGTCACCAATATCTTTCCCATTAATAAATACTGTGAGACTTTCCGCCTTGAGGCGTTTCCCATCACACGTTGGACAATCGATTTCTGTTACGTAATCAAGGATTTTATTATCGTCAAAATTCGTCGATTCAAGAAAGCGTCTATTAAGCGTATTAATAACCCCCTCAAAACGTGATGTATAGGTATTTACAATGCCTGATTCGTTTCGAAAACGAACTTTGTATACCTTATCTCCTGTTCCACTCAGAACCATCTGTTTTTGTGCAGCAGTCAGTTTTCCATACGCCACATTTGTAGGAATACCAAAATCACGACCAACTTCTTCGATAAGTGCTAAAAAGTAGTTTCAAAATCCCGGAACAATAACCGCTCCTTCGGCAAGTGTCAGTTTTGGGTTGATAATATTTTCTTCTAAAAATACTGTTTTTACTCCAAGTCCATGACAATCTGGACACGCTCCATTATGGCTATTAAAAGAGAAACTTGATATGTCTAACTTTTCTGGAATGTGGTTACAATTTGGACACACAAAGACACTTGAGTATGAATGAGATTTTATTTTTTCATCTTTGAGATAGGCTATTTTCGCAAATCCATTTGAAACTTTAAAAGCGAGTTCAATACTATCTTTAAGACGCTTGATATCAGCTTCCCCTTCTTTATACTCTGTTACGACCAGTCTATCAACAACGATATCGATAGAGACGGGATTCTTTTCATCCACTTTTACCTCATCGTTTATGGTATACATCTGTCCATTCATCAAAAAACGGATAAATCCGAGGTCAAGAATATCTTTTTTGACTCTTTCAAACTTGAGTCCTGTATACTCTTTATACAAAGGAGAAAGTACCATAAATTTTGTCCTCTCTTTTTCTTTTGAGATATCGGTTACTATTTTCGACAAAGAGTCTTTTTTGATAAGCGTTCCACAGTGAAGACACTTTCTCTCTCAAATATTGAGAAAAAGAAGTTTATAATAGTCATAAATCTCTGTAATCGTTCCTACCGTACTTCTTGGATTTCTATTGGTTGTTTTTTGATCAATACTGATGGTCGGAGATAGCCCAATGATCTCATCAAGTTCTGCTTCATCTTTCATCCCTCCGATAAACATACGAGCATACGAAGAGAGGCTTTCTAAATATTTTTGTTGTCCAATCGAATAAATCGTATTAAAAGCAAGGCTTGATTTTCAGCTCCCTGAAAGCCCTGTGATAACTACTATTTTATTTTTTGGGATTTTTACGTTGATGTTTTTTAAGTTATGGGTTCTCGCTCCATATACTTCAAGAAACTGTGACATGATTTTCGAAAAAAAGAGAATAAAAAAAGTCTCGCAAACGCTAAACTTCTATTGTACGAAAAAAAGATTTTAATCAAGAAAAAGGTTATTTTTTAAAGACCTTTAATTTTGATAGATTATATTTATCAGGATTTTTAGAAAGTTCTATAAGTATATTTCTTAGTTCGAAGAAAGTACTTCCACCATGAAAATTTTTACTTTTAAATTTCACATTTGATTTTTCTAATACTGAATGAATCATTTTATCTATCCAGGGAGTAAATGTTATTTTATACTCATTTCAATAATATTTGATATGTACTGATACTCTGCCATTTTTAATACTCTTTGCCGAAAAGAGAGTAAATTTTTTTCTCTCAAACTCGTATTCTTTTCACTTGAGTTCTTTTGATTCTTTACTTTTCAGGGATTCTGAAAATTCTTCATCATAGTTTTTATCTTGAGGAATCTCTATCTCTTGACCAGTTTGAGAAATAAGAGCTCCGCATTCGCAAATTAAACTCTCTGTATACTCTCAACATTTTGGACAGGTAAATGAAGCGTCATCTACCGCGATAAT
>CAYUZH010000010.1:2839-22218 GCA_964449635.1 uncultured Candidatus Peribacteria bacterium
AATACTATCCGTATATCCATAAGGAACTGCTCGTAAAAAACGATTTGTAAAAAGAGGAAGTTCGCTTTCTGGAGTTCATCTATGATTGAGAGAATCTTTTCCCATAGAAATAGAATGTATTATTATAATTTTTCACCATTATAACACGATATTTCTTGAAAAACAATTTATATCTCCCATGATTTTTGTATCCACTTTTGTAGTTCTTCTCTGTTTTCCATAATCTCTTCTGGAAGAGTATAGTAGCATATCGTTTGTACTTTTCACTTTTTTTCGTATGAAAATTGTTTTGCTCATGTGTCTAAAAAGTCTTGTCTATTTTCAAGACCGGTCTTGAAGTAAATTTGGTCAAAAGCGTAGAGAGCAAAAATTTTTTGGTTTTTATAAATTCCATACCCTCCAAACATTTTTTTTATGGTAAAACTTCTATCTCCATCAAGACAGTCTTGTAAAAAGTACTCGAGAAGTCAGGGAATTGGTTTCATAGAGAATTAGTCAGAGGCTATGATGAGTCCTATTACTTTTTTGGCTCCATTTGAGGTAAGTACATTGGCTATTTCTCAAAGAGTTGCTCATGTTGAGACAACATCATCAACAACGATACATACTTTGTCTTGTATTTTTTTCTGGTATTTTTTGTTTATTCGAAAAGAATCTTTTACGTTGGTGAGACGTTCATATTTGTGGAGTTTTGACTGCTGTTTTGAAGTCTTTTTCTTTTGGAGTATTCTTGAGACTTCCTCTATTCAAAGGTTTTTTGAGATATATTCTGAAAGAAGAAGAGAATGGTTATACCCCCTTCTCCATCTACGGAGAAAGTGCATCGGTGGACTCACAAGGACATATTTGTTTCTATCTGTCAAGGATTCATTTTCTCTGAGCAAGTTTGAAAGTATATTTCCCAGATCAGAAACAAGCTCTCTTTTTTTGTAAAATTTTATTCACTGGATAACTTTTTTGAGGATAGAACCGTTATAGTGTCCATATACCATAATTTTATCAACAGAAGAGAATGGTTTGTTTTGTTTTTTACAAGCTAAGTGGATTCAAAATCCAGGAGAGGATTTTTTGCAGATATAGCAATATGGCTCTTGTTTTAAAATCTTATTTTTGCACCCTTCACAAAAAAAAGTTCCGTATTTTTTACAATGTACACACCTTTTTGGGGCGATAAAATTAAGCAAAAAAGAAAGCATACTCTACGACAACGATTTGAAAAAAGAAGAGAGGCTCAAAACTCAAAATCCCGTCGCTCATAGAGGAGAATGTCCGTATGGTTCAAAGGAATTAATGGAAACTCCTGCTATATCAATATGAGTAAAAGGTTCATTTTTTGTGAGAAAATTTGCTATAAAAGCAGCCCCCATGGTAGCTCCTGCTTTTGGTCATCCTGTCCAGTTATCAAGATCTGCTATTTTTGATTTTGTTTTCTCTATAAAGTACTCGTCAAAAGGAAGTTCATTATACTTTTCTATCTCTTGTCTGCTTTTTTGCACGATTGTTTCTATGGTTTGTCTATCATTTCACATAATTCCAGCATATCTATGACCAAGCGCTACCATACAAGCCCCTGTCAATGTTGCTATTGTCATTATTTTTGAGAGAGTATAGTTTTTTGATAAGTATCCAACGGCATCAGCAAGAACGAGTCTTCATTCTGCATCGGTATTGGTAACTTGTACCGTATGTCCTGTATACGAAGTAATAATATCTGAGGGACGAAACGCGTCCTTTCAAATAGCGTTCTCGACGAGAGGAAGTGCCGCTATCATATTTATTTTTAGGTCTTTATACCTATCGAGTTCTTTCATAACTGTAAAAACTGTTGCGGCTCCATTCATATCTTGTTTCATCTCAAACATATGATCCCCCAGTTTTAGGTTGAGTCATCCTGTATCGAAAATAACTCCCTTTCAAACAAATCAGATAGTTGGATACTTTTTGTTTATTATTCTTTCAAGGACTACAAATGATGGACTATGAGCACTCCCTTTTCAAACCGCATGAATGAGTCAAAGCCCTTTTTTTTGAATATCCTTTGAACTGAGTACCTTTACTTTTGTATATTTCCACTTTATTTCTTTTATTTTTTTTACAAATATATCTGGTGTTAAATCACACGCAGGGGTATTTCCAAGTTCTCGACATATGAGAACATTTGAAAGAGTTTCGTATCTTTCTTCTAATTTCTGTTGTGTTTTTTTGTCAGAAACAAGGATGATTTGCTGAGTGTCTTGTTTTTTTGATTTATAGTTTTCAAAAGGAGTTGTTGAAAGAATGAATGTGTCAAAGAGTTCCTCACTTCTTTTTTCACTGAGGAAAGCAAGGGTTATATTATCACCGAGAGAAGAAAATTTTGTCGAAAGAAACGTTGAAAATGCTTCTTTATTTTCTCAGAAAAAATAGATGACTGTAAGAGATTGAAATACCTTATCACCAAGAAAAAACGTATCTGATGTTTCTTTTTTATTCTTCAAACTCAAAAGCATCTGTTCTTTTTGTTTTTTTTCAAGGGTAATAAAAGGGATGTTTTCTATATCTTCTTTTTCCTGAACAAGAACAACTAAATGTGATGATTTAATGATGTCCGTTGTGGTTGTGATGGTGAGTTTCTTCGGTATATTCTTCATCTTTTGGAAGTAATGAATTAACTTTATAGTACGACATAAAAATAACTATCGATTCTAAAAGAAGCATAATTCAAAATGTCAGAATATCAAATTCTCCCGCGAAGAAGTAATAGACAAGTCCATAAATATTGGCTATATAACAACAAATATAGAGAATAATATAGTCTATAATATGAAAAAACTTCTTAAAGTAAGAAAAAAGAATATATACTGCTGTTAGAATATACGTCGCTACAAAAAGTGACTTATACCCATCAAATGCCGTAAAAAAATACTCAAAATAGAGTACATAAAATACCGTTGAAAGCCCGAGAAGGGAAAGAATAAACGATATATAATTTTGAAAACGAAAGTGAACATATAAATTAAAACCACAAAGCAGAAGAATAATGCATACAATTATAAGACTGAAACCTTCAAATAGAAGATAATAAAGAGAAAAAAGAAGTGATGTATAAGAAGTAAAAAGACTTAAAAACCTCAGAGGAATCGTGTTTTTTCTAAAGAGAGTAAAAAGAGGTATGTAGTAAAATAAAAGGAAAGTGAAAAGAAGACCGGTGAGTGAAAATATAAAAGAAAGTGTCTTGAGGGTGAGAAATAAATAAAAACTTACAAACAGGTAAAGATAGAGAAAAAAGTAGATCGAAAGCCCTGTATCACTTTCGTGTTTTTTGAGGTATTTTTTATCAAAATAAATATTGAGGATAAAGTATCAAAGAATCAAGATAGAGTTCACAAAATCAATCCAAGTATAGATAACAGTGTTCTGAGAAAAAGTAAAAATATAAAACCCTATAAAATACAGTGAAGAAAGAATTGTTGATACTTTTATCAAATCTCGAAAAATAAAAAATTTATCATTGAGGAAAAAAAGAACCCCGACGAATATATTTACGAGTAAAACAAAATAGTGAAAATCTACTCAAAAGTAATCGAGTATAAGGTATATAGCTGAGTAAAATAGTAGAAATCAAACAAAGTAAATATACTTTGAAAAGAACTTTTTTAATCCATCAATAATTGATTTTGGTTCAAAATTTGTTTTTTTAAACCCAAATTCGTCTTTTTCCTTTGAAATATCTGAAAAAAGGAAAAAAAGAAGGATTCCGCCGATACAAAAAAGAATGGTTTCTCCTAAAAAATTTCAAAAAGCTCATGAAAACGGAAGTTCTCATCCAATACTTCGAAAGAAAAAATCTTTCCCTATACTTCGAGTATAAAGAAAGTGAAAAAGTGAACCAAAAGCAAAACAAATAAGAAATACGAGGTATTTCATTTTTAATGAGGAGACGTTAAAAATTAACTACTCCAAATATAAAGAGAAAAGAAAAAAACACAAAATTAATAGCAAGACTGAAAAGATTTTTTGAGAGAGAGATAACGAGAAACAAAAGAATAAAAAATACAAAATAGAGCACGGCTATAAAATTAATCTCTGGTAGGAACGAAAGTTCGAAAAACTTAAAATTTAAAAGACAAATAAAACAAAAAGAATATAAATATACAATTCAAAAAATATATCATTTCATCAGAAGTAAAAAGTGAAAAAATGACCCTACTATTGACGTATATCACTTTTTAATAAAGGTATATGAATATACTTTTCCAGACTTTTTTGCTGTTAAAAGTGATATATTTTGTTTTATAACTTTCCTCTTTAGTAAAATATACTCTCTCTTTTCTAAATTTTGTCACAAAGGAAAAAGAAACACCGAGAAGTTTGAAAGTATCTCTTTTGTATTTTGAGAAAGTCTTTGTTCATACTTTGAAAGAAGAACGAGTGTTTTTAAGTACGAGTATGAGGTTTTATCTATATCCGTCTTTCTAGATTTAAATAACTCTTTGAGATTTTTCAGTTTTGAAAATGTTTCTGACCATGAATTTATAAAATTTTGAAGAATTTTTTTTATATCTTTACTCTCTTCTATAAAATTTTCTTTTGATCCTATTTGTTTTAAAAGTGAATTCGTCTCTTTCAAAAGATCTCTTGCATCTTCTTTTTGGTAGTTTTCTATATTATCAAGTTCTATCTGTCCTATCTTTACTAACGCTATTTCTCAAACTTGTTTAAGTTTTGAAACATTGGTTGTCTTTTTTATTTTTATAATATTATTATAAACTTCTTTGAGCTTTTCTCTTTTTTCAGTAGATATAGTAAATTTATTTGTATCTTCTATAAGTGTTTGGAGTTTCTTTAAAACAAACTCAATGAGTTTATACGTATCATCGAGTTCTTTTTTAAGATGGAACCCATCAATAACTGTTTCTGCATTTTTTACGTCGATTTTTTGTTCTAGTTCTACCTTTTTTGTTGTCCCAGTTGATTCAAATATTTCAAATTGTTCTTTTAAATCAGACATTATTTTATCTTTTTCTGACTGTTCAATGTTTTTATCTTTTTCAGAAAAGAGACTCAGTACTTGATATCCAAGATCTTTTCTTAATTTTAGATAAATTTTAAAAATATCAGTTCCTATAATAACTCAAAGTTTTACTTCTTTACTTACAGGATCAAGAATTTGAAACATAAATTTTTCTCATTGCAATTCTCACTCAACAAATTCTTCAACACTTAAAATAGAGTATCACTCATTATGAACTTTTTCTTTTGCTTCTTCTGGAGTTTCACCAGAAACAACGATCGTATATTTATTTTGTCATTTTGAGACGGAAAATTTATACTTTTTCATTTTTAAAATAATTTATAATCGACTTTTAAGAGAGTTAAGCGCTGCAAAAAAATCTATTCAATTTTTTGCCATATGTTTTGCAATTATTTCATCATTTTTATGACATAATTCAGCTGTTTGCTCTGGCTTTAATCAAACTACTTTTTCAGAACATGCCTCAAGGTGAGGTCAAATAAGATTACTTTCAATATTTTTAAAACTTTCAAATTTATTTTCAAATTCTTTTTTTTCTATATGATTCATATTTTAAAAATTACTAATTAAGAAAGAAAATGCATTTAATTCCTTTTTTTTCTCTTCTGCTTCTTGTTTTCTCATACCAGATATTTCAATAAAATTTGTTTTTTTGATATCATCTATTTCTTTTATTTCTATTTTTTCTATAAATTGTGTAAGATTATTATAGAGTTCTTCCATTCATTCATCTCAAACTATATCTATTGCCTGTGCATATAATGCTTTTTGTTCTTCTGGTATTTGCAAAGAAAGTATCATTGTATGAATAACATGAATTTTTATTTTTTTCTCTTTTTGTTTTTTTAGATAATTGAAAAGCATATATATTTTTTACACAAGTATTTATTCTATAGTATCATATATATTTATATATTTCAAATATAGTAGTAATAGTAATAGCGAATGTTTAAAAACAGAGTATGGAGTTTAAGCCAATATAAAATTGATATAAAAAAATGCTTGATAAAAACTCATTTATAATGGCTTAAGAAAAGGATATAATATTTTTTACATTCTTTTTGTATTATTTAAAAAAGTTTATTGACTTGTTTTTTCAATCCTAAATCGTACACTAAAACTTGTTTATAAATTTTTATATTGGAACCATCTGTTTATGAGAGAAGAAAAAAAATCGCGTCTTTTTTTATATATTTTTGTTACGTTTTTAACAAGTTTTACTTTTTGAATAATTCTTTCGAATTCTCTTTTACAGAGTCAAAGTTTAGAAAATACTTCTTCGAATAAAGAAAAGTTTTTAACAAAATATTTCTCTGACGAGATACCAACGAAAAAATTGGAAGAGGTTTATAAGATAGTTAAAGAAAATTTTTACTCTATAGATGGGGTAAAAAACCAGGATATCGCAGATGGAATTGTACGATGATATGTAGAATCACTTTGAGATAAACACACAGAGTTTATGAATAACGAAGAGAAAAAACAATTTGACGAGATGCTTTCAGGTGACTTTGAGTGAATCGGAGCTATCGTAGAAAAGCATGAACTTGGTGTTTCCATAGATAGAGTTATCAATGGTTCGCCAGCGAAAAAATTTGATATTCGTTCTGGTGATATAATCACCAAAGTAGATAATACAAGTATAGAAGGATTTACTGTATACAATGCGGTTGCAAAAATTAAATGACCAGCAAATACCCAAGTAAAACTTACGATTCTCAGGCAGGGAGAAGGTGATTTTATAGAAAAGATGGTTACCCGTGAAAAGATAAAAATCCCTTCAGTAGATTTTAAAGTATTTGAATGAACACAAATAGGGTATATAGCCATAAATATCTTTTGAGAAGAGACTTCTTTTGATTTTATACGCGCCTTAGATGACCTAAAAAGTAAAAAGGTAGAAGGAATCATTATAGACTTGCGAGACAACGGAGGTGGTTATTTACAAAGTGCTGTTGAAATGCTTTCACATATTATAGAAGATGGGAAGGTTCTTGTTGAAACCAAATATAGAAATCCTCTCGAAAATAGAAATTACTATAGTATCAATGATGGGAATACTTATAAGGGAAAAATAGTTATTCTTGTAAATGGAAATTCTGCTTCTGCTTCTGAAATTACTGCATGAGCTTTGAGGGAGTATGATAAAGCTATTATCGTTGGAGAAAAAACGTATGGAAAATGATCGGTTCAGGAGCCTTTTGATCTCTCTGATGGCTCTCTTTTAAAAGTTACTATTGCTCAATGGTATACTCCAAAAGGTCATATGATTGATAAACAATGAATCACACCAGACATAGAAGTTAAATTTGAAAAAGAAGATTTTAAAAAGCAATATGATAGGCAACTCGAAGAAGCGAAAAAGGTCCTAAAAGAGTTTATAAAAACAGGAGCTTTGCAGCTTACGGTTGATATTTTTAAAAAGAAATAATGATTTTTTTAGAGGCGTTCTTTTTTCTCACGGTACTTTGCGCTGTGAGAGATATTGCTACAAAACATTCTCTTAAAAGTATAGATCCAGATGTTCTTGCTTGATATACGGCACTGGGTATATTTTTGGTTACTTTTCCAATAACGTTGTATGTAGGACTTCCAAACTTTTCTTGGGAGCTTCTTGGGATAAGTGTTTTTACTTGAATGCTTTACTTTTCTTTTAAATTTCTCTCCTTTACCGCCTTTTCACTTTGAGATATATCGTACATATCTCCTTTAAGAGGCTTAGTAACGGTTTTTTCTCTTGTCCCTGAATTTTTAATACTTTGAAATATTCCCAATAAAGTAGGTATATTTGGAGTAACACTTATCGCTCTTGGAGCTTACATTATTGCTATAAAATCAAAGAAAGATTCTTTTTTTGAACCTATAAGAAGGCTTTTTACAGACAAAGCCTCTCAACTTATGTTTATCGTTATAATCATAGCATCTTTTACTCTTACTTTTGATAAAATAGGAGTAGGCCTTTCGACGCCTTACTTTTGGATATCTACGATGCAACTATTTATATTCCTTTTTAGCCTCAAGGGGATGATACAAAAATCTAAAAGTACTTTTCCTTTGATACAAAAAAGTATAACCTCATTTTCCACTACGATACTTCTTAATTCTGTTACTCTTATTTTTCAAATGTATTTGGTGCAATATATGTATGTATCTTATGTAAGCGCTTTTAAATCCTCTTCTAATATAGTTACCGTAATTTTCTGAGGACTCTTTTTTAAAGAAAAAAACTTAAAAATTCGAACAATAGGAACTCTTACTATGACTCTAGGAATTGTGATTATTAGTTTCTCTGATAAAATAATTGCTTTCCTAAATTCTAGGATATAATAAAGCATGTAATCTATAATCTCGTATATGTATGCTTTATAGAGCTTTTGGAAAAATAATATTTGAACTCAAATAAAGGGCCTCTCAATTTTTTAGTAGAGTATAGGTTTTCGTACTGTACTAAATTATAATAATTGAATAGAATGCTCTTTTTATTTTGTTAATTTTACTTCTATGAATTTTGATCATCTTAAAAAAACAGACCCTGTTGCATACGATCTTGTTATCAGAGAAATTAAACGTCAAGAGAGATGTCTTGAATTGATTCCTTCTGAATGTATTGCTTCTCTTTCTACCATAGAAGCTCTTGGAACCCCTCTTACAAACAAGTACTCAGAAGGATATGCAAGAAAACGTTTTTATGCAGGAAACCAAGTTATCGATGAAATCGAAGAACTTGCTATCGATCGTGCAAAAAAAATATTTAAAGTTCCTCATGTCAATGTACAACCATATTCTGGAAGTCCTGCAAATTTTGCTGTATATTGTGCTGTTTGTCAGCCTTGAGACACCGTTGTTTGACAAAGCCTCCTTGATGGATGACACTTGACACATGGATGGAAAGCGAGTATGACAGGACAGTTTTATAATGCCGTCCAATACCATGTAAAACCAGATGGAGAGATAGATTTTGAAGAAACCGAAAGAATTATCCTTGAACATAAACCAAAACTTGTTTGGATTGGAGCGAGTGCCTATCCGAAAGAATTTCCTTTTAAAAGAATCGCTGAAATGGCCGAAAAAGTAGGAGCCTATGTTGCTGCCGATATTGCCCATATATCAGGACTGGTTGCTTCAGGGGTTCATACATCACCTGTTCCGTATGTTCATATTGTAACGACAACAACTCATAAAACTCTCCGTGGACCAAGAGGTGGTATGATAATGGTAACGCATCTTTGACTGAAAAAAGATCCTGAACTTGCTCAAAAAATTGATAAAGCTGTTTTTCCTGGACTTCAAGGTTGACCACATAATCACCAAACAATGGCGATAGCCGTAGCTCTTGGTGAAGCGATGACTCCACAATTTGTCGACAATAATGTCCAAATTGTAAAAAATGCAAAATTTTTGGCTGAAAAACTAAAAGAAAGAGGATTTGATCTTATCTCGGGATGAACAGAAAACCATCTTATTCTTATTAATGTAGGGAAATGAAGAGGACATTTTTTGCAAGAGGCTCTTGATAAAGCGGGTATGACTCTTAATAAAAACACGATTCCAAATGACCCAGCGAGCGCTTTTGTACCAAGTGGAATTCGTCTCTGAACTCCTATTATGACTATGAGAGGTATGAAAGAACAAGAGATGAAAAAAGTAGCAGATTGGATGAAAGAAGTAGCTGAGATTGTAAAGGACTTTCAGTTTTTAGAAGATAAAAAAGCTCGTATAAAACAACTAGAAGAATTTGAACAGTTTATAGAAACCAATGAGCAGCTTAAAAAAATAAGAAAGGAAGTAGAACACCTTTGTTTAAAATTTCCTATTTATAACTTCACAAAATCAGAAAGATCATCATTTCCAAAAAAACTTCTCAAGTTTTTTAAAAAGTCATAGTTCTCTTTTTACGAGAAACCTATTCTTCACACAATCTTCACTTTTAATTTCAAAGGTTTTTTATAAAACCTTCTTGTATCTTATCCAATAATTTTTACAATATGAACGCAATTCATAATTTTTGATGAACTTGAGAAGAAGTTATAGACTTGGCAATGAAAAAGGCAGAACTACTATGAAATACTGTCTTTATCTCTACTCGTCAGAGACTCTTTTCAATACTTGATGAACTGATTGTATCCTTTGAACCTGGTAAAGGAACTTCTCTCAAGGTAGAAGCACTCCAAACGTCAGATAACTTTGATCTTATGGGTATCTTACAAAAAGCTTGATATGTACCTAAAGATTCTTGGTAATATAACTTTTATTTATGGAATTCCTTTCACTCTATATTCTCTCGATTTTTACCTCTTTCTTTTTTATATTTATTGTAAAATTTCTTTTTTTACGTTACAAATTTCTCGATAATCCTGTGAAGTATGGGCTCAAAAGAAAACCAATCCCATATAGTATGGGAGTTATTTTCTTTTTAAACTTTCTTCTTCTCTCTTATTTTTTCATTGAACCAAACTTTAAGCTGAATTTAATGCTTGTATTTGGATGTATTATTACCTGTATAAGTTTTTTTGACGATTTTATCGAAGTAAATCCAAAAATTCGACTTTTTATCCAAGTTCTTATAGGTATGTTGATAGGTCTTACCTCTATAAAAATAGGCTATATTAGTAACATTTTTTGATGAATTATAGATCTTTCTACGTATTCGTTTTCCCTTTGAGGTCTTGAAATTTATACTATTCCGCTTCTTTTTACCATCGTTTGGTATGTGCTTGTTTTTAATGCTCTTAATTGGAGTGATGGTATTCCTGGCTTAACTTCAGGGCTTTCGTTTTTTTCTTTTCTCACTATTTTTCTTCTCTGAATGAAGCTCTACCTGACAGATAATTACGAATGAGGAATTGAAAATGCAAAGTTTATCATGCAGATTTCTCTTATTATTCTTTGAAGTTTGAGTGTTTTTTGGATATTTGATAGTAGACAAAAATTTCTGATGTGAGATAGTGGGACTATGTTTCTTGGTTTTATGCTTGCAACGCTTGCTATCATATCAGGTTGAAAAATAGCAACGGTGGTAGCTGCTTTTGGTATTTACTTTGTAGATGCTTTTTATGTTATTTTTCGTCGACTTGCTCACGGAAAATCTCCTTTTCACAAGGACTATACTCACCTTCATCATAGACTTCAGCAGTCAGGACTTAAAAATACGGAGATACTTATTCTTGTTTATACAGTTTCTTGTACCTTTTGACTCGCTTCTCTTTTTCTTGATAAAATAGGAAAGATACTTGTATTTTTTATCCTTGTTTTTTTGGTTATTTTTCTGAACTTTTTTATTGATAAAATAAAGGGGAGAAAAATCTTAAAATCAACCTCACATGAATAAGCGCGCTTTTACTTTGGTGGAAATTCTTGTAGTTATTACCATTATTGCTCTTCTTTCGGTAGCGAGTTTTTCTTCGTTTTTTACTTTTATTTCATCACAAGATGGTGAATCACAAGTAAATGCCTTTGCTTCAAAAATTGAAAGTTTCGAGCTAGAGTTTCAATCTAAAAACATTTTAAACTACTCCCTTTTTCTTCGTACCTGAACATGATATAGCTACGAGCTCAATAGAAAATCTCTTTACTATACATTCTCTACTCTCTCTTTTCCACTCTGAAGTTTTTCTCTTACGGGAAATACCCTTCCTTCTTGAAGTATTCGTATGGAACATATTGATGATGAGAAGTTTACAACGGACCAATTTTTCCAATGATGAACTTCTTATACGTGAACATTTACTGTATGAAACGAACAAACCTATACTTTTTATGTTGATGAGAAAGAAAAAAATACACTTTGAATATCTTACTATGGTCTTGGAGATAAAGAAAATGATGCAAAAAACTTACATCTTACCTCTCTTTGGTCAGGTGAATGAAAAACCGGACAAAGTTTTACGGGGGTTTTTCTAAAGAATATATCATGAAAAAAAGTTATAGAATCCCCTGATGGAACCCTTTTGTCTCAGATATATCTTTTTTTTGAAAAAGGATGAAAAGAATATACTTTAATACTTCGATAAATGAGAATAGCCTATTTTTGAACCGCAGAATTTTCACGAGATATTTTTCTCTGAATTCAAGAATTTAAAGATATTGAAACTGTTTGTATCGTCAGTCAGCCTGATAGTCCTGTTTGAAGACGTCAGGAAATTCTTCCGACTCCTTTGAAACAAGCTTCTTTAGAAAAAAATATCGTTTGTTATCAACCTGAAAAAATAAAGAAAAATAAGGATTTTTTTGAGTTATTGAAGTCTTTTCACCTTGATTACATCGTGGTTGTCGCTTATGGGAAAATTCTCCCGAAAGAAATTCTTGATATTCCAAAATACGCAACTATCAATATTCATGGTTCACTTCTTCCAAAATATAGAGGCGCTTCACCAATACAAGCATCTTTGAAAAATGGTGATAGGCAGACATGATTGACAATCATGCTTATGAGCGAATGAATGGATGAAGGAGATATTCTCTCTCAAGCGAAAATAGAAGTGGACATTGTAGACAATACAAAAACACTTTTTGAAAAATTCGCTTTAATTGGGCCAAAACTTCTTGTTGATACGCTCCGATGATACTCTCTTTGAAGTATTATACCTCAAAAACAAGACGAAACACAAGTTACCTATTGTTCGAAAATTGAAAAGGAAGATGGATTCATTTCGTTCCAAAATATGACCGCAAAAGAAATATACCAGCTTTTTCAAGCTTACTACTTGTGGCCAGGTATTTACACGTTTTTAGATTGAAAACGATTGGTAATAGAAGATTGTTCTGTTCTTGACTCTCTTTACCTGTGAGAAAATAAGGGTACCGGTACCCTTATTCAAATCTCTAAAAAGGAATTTTGAGTGGTATCTAGAGAGTGAATTCTTCTTTTAAAAAAGGTCAAACCAGAGGGGAAAAAAAGTATGGATGTTGCAAGTTTTATGAATGGAAATAAATCAGTTTTACTACATAAATTTCACTAGAATATGGATATATTTTTAAAAAATATGTCAGAGGAGTTAAAAAATCATTTTGGAGTTTCTTATATATCTTTTGAAAAAGTTCAACAGTGAAGATCTAATTTGAACTACTTTTTAAAAATAGGAGAAAAGGATTATTTTCTGAGAACCTCAGCCTCAAAGGTAAAGGACGATTTATTTTGATGACAAATAGAAAAAGAAAAGCTTCTTTTAGAATCTTTATGACCACAGTGACTTACTCCTCAACTTGAGTACGTGTATAAAGATTCTTCTATTATAGCTTTACTTATTGAAAGGATTCATGGAAGTACTCAAAAATTTTTTCATACGGATAATCAATTTATGTTTCAACTATTGAAAAAACTTCAGCTTTTTGATAAACAAAAAGTAAGTTTTCTAGAAGAGATTTCTATCCTTTGAGGTTATAAGAAGATTATTTATTGAAGAATTTCAAACATATCGGATATTTCACAAAGAAAAGTATCGGAAAAACTTTTTGATTTTCTTTTCTTAAAAAACTGGAATTTCCAAGAGAAGCTAGTTTTAGCACATAACGACTTTCGAGCAGACAATATTATTATTACTTGAGAGAAAGCGTATTTGATAGATTTAGAGTGAATGGCTTTTTCTGATGAATATTTAGATTTAGGGGAATATTATGTATGAGGTATTTTTTGGGATACTTTTGATGATGAAAAAGAGTTCTCCTATGAAAACTATACAAACTTTATGAAAAACTTTGGCTTTCAAAACCAAGAAAAACTTCTTTATATATTTATTTTAAAATTTACTTCAAACTTTTGTTGGCTTGCCTCCCATCTTTCGCTTAATCACTCAAACTTAGACAAAATGTACTACTATACTATGCAGAGAAACTTAAAGCTTTTTTCTGATAATATAGAAAAAATACTTTAAAAAATGTTCTCCTTCTTGTTTTTTCGTCAACTTTTTTTACAATGCCCTCTGTTACTACTTTTTAATATTATGTTATGTGGAATATAGCCGTAAATACATTTCGAGAAATTGTCAGAAATAAATTTCTTTACATGATAGTATTTTTTGCTTTGATTTTTATTGTTTTCTCTCTTGCTCTTGGGAAGCTTACCATTTGAGATGATAAAAAAGTTATTGTTGATTTTGGGCTTGCAATGATAGAGTTTTTTGGAATGATAGGAGTTCTTTTTGTCTGAAGTCAGCTTCTTTTTAAAGAAGTCGAAGGGAAAACAATATTTCTCATCCTTTCAAAGCCTATCGCTCGATACGAATTTTTACTCTGAAAATTTATTTGATTCTCATTTGCTATTATTCTTATACTTTTTCTTCAATCTTTTGTTTTTCTTTGAGTTTTGATTTTGAAAGATATAGAAGTAACTCAAATCATACTTTTTTCTCTTCTTTTTACTGTTTTTAAACTTGAGATTCTTCTTGCCCTTGTTTTTTTCTTTTCTACGTTTATGTCAAATATACTTACCATACTTGTTTCTGTTATGGTATACCTTGCTTGACACGGACTCTCTCTTGTATTGGATCTTATCCTTATTACAAAAAATCAGACTCTCTTTTCTATTTTTAAGGGAATCCAGATGTTTTTTCCTCCATTTCAAGCTCTTAATATAAAGGATGTAATTGGAACATTTGAAGTATTTACTTTTCAATACTATATATATAACTCTTTGTATGCCCTCTGATACCTCGCTTTAATACTTTTCTTTTCGGTACTTATATTTAATAAAAAAAGCTTTGAACGATAATCACTCGGAGTTCTCCGAGTGATTATTTTTTGTTAAAAAATTCTTTCTTCATATACTGAAAGGTGTAAGTAATTTTAACTTTCTTCTTCCCTTGAATCGACATCAAATTATACAACATTTTTCAGAAAAGTACTCTCTTTCGACTAAAACGGTAGAAAAAATAGTTGCTTTTGTCTATGGCATAACTCTTGAGGAACTTTTTCTTCTTGATATTCTTGATGATGCTCGTATGGATCATCTCGAATCATCTATTCAAAAAGTTGCCTTTTGATATCCTCTTGATTATTTGATTCAGACGACAAATTTTTATTGACTTGATTTTTATGTAGATAGTAACGTTCTTATTCCTCGTGATGATACCGAACTTCTTGTTGATAAAGCGGTAGAATATATACGTTGACTTCCTGCAAGTATTTATTTTTTTGATATTTGAACGTGAAGTTGATGTATTCCAGTCGCTTTGTTCTCTCAAGTATGAGAAAAAATTGACCAATGTTTTCTTTTTGAAATATCCGTACCTGCTCTCGAAGTCGCTAAAAAAAATGTGAATACCCTTTCTCCTTCTTCAAAATTTCAGTTTTACGCAGAGGATTTCCATAACTTACCATGAATATTTCCAAAATTGGGGCTTGATTTTAGTAAACATATTGTTATGACGGCAAACTTGCCGTATATAAAAGTTCATGATATTTATCTTTGAAAAGAAGTTCTTGATCATGAACCAACGGTTGCTCTTTTTTGAGGAACTTGAACTGGCTTTGAACTCTATGATGATTTTTTCGAAATACTTTTTTCGCTTCAGGACAAATATCAGTTTCAAGTCACCGTGTTTGCCGAAATCTGATATGATCAATCGGAAATAGCGAAAGAGTTTCTCACGAAAAAAAATTTGAATTTTGAATTTTTTCGAGATACTGGTTTGCATGATAGAGTGATAAAAATAAATCTCTAGTTTTTAGTATGAGTAAGTCTTAAATTATGTCAGATTTAGAGAGTTTTAATCCGGTTGAATCCTCTGAAGGGGCTTGAAATAGCTCCCCTGAGGTTTCTGAAAAATTTAAAGAAGCGGTTAAAAAAGCAACAGCAGGTATTCAGCGTACTCAAAAAGATGAAAAGAAGGGAAAACAGTATGATTTGATGCTTTCTGCTTTTTTAGTGCAAATTATTCTCAATAAGGATTTTGACTCTCTTTTGGCTCCTATATTTGATTTGCTCGATCAGTGACATCCTTCAAATTTTATTTTAGGGGTTATGTCTCTTGTGTATCATCCAGTTCATATAAAAATTAGAGAAATATCAAAAAAGCCTGAATTTCACCTCCACTATAAAGCCAAAGATGAACTTACTCACTTTCACGACTATCTGGTTGATGCTGAAATAAAAAAGAGAATTAACGTTTGGATAGAAGATGTTATTGATGTTATTGTAATAGACCCTTCTTCTCTTTTGACAGCTCGTTTTCAAGAGCTTCTCAAAGAAGATGAAAAAATAATTTTCTTTTTTGCTTCTGTTTTTCAATTTTTCTTTCAATCTCTTAACATCAGTATAACTCTTGAAAAATCAAAAAGTTATGGTCAATTTGTAGTTTCTGAGATAAAAAAATCACTTGAAAATTTGGAACTTGAAGAAATCTAGAAAAATTTGACTTTGCCCTTGTTTTCGATATATTTTCCGCGCAAAATAGAAATTTGTGAAGTATTTTTGGTAGTTTCTCTTGAAATATTTATCAGGGAAATATCTCCAAGTATGTATTTTCAATAAATTTTAATTATTTAATAACTTTATTTTATGTCAACGAAACATTTTCCTCTTAATGTCGTCAGAAATATCGGGATTATCGCCCATATCGACGCAGGAAAAACAACAACAACGGAGAGAATTCTTTTCTATACGGGAAGAACTCACAAAATCGGAGAAGTTCACGACGGTGCTGCTACTATGGACTGGATGGAACAAGAAAAAGAAAGAGGGATTACTATTACAGCTGCTGCGACAACAGCATTCTGGAAAGAATTTCAAATCAATATTATCGATACTCCGGGGCACGTAGATTTTACTATTGAGGTAGAAAGATCACTTCGTGTTCTTGATGGTGGAGTTGCTGTATTTGACGGTTCTCAATGAGTAGAACCACAATCAGAAACCGTTTGGAAACAAGCTGATAAATACGGTGTTCCAAGAATCGCTTTCGTAAATAAAATGGATAAAACAGGGGCTGATTTTTATATGACGATTGATTCTATCAAAAAGAGACTTTGTGGGAATAAAGTATTTGCTCTTCAACTTCCTATTGGTTCTGAATCAAGCTTTTCATGAATCGTTGACCTTGTAGAAAATAAAGCATATAAATTCGAAGGGAAAATGGGAGAAACTATTATTGAAATCCCAGTTCCAGCAGATATGACTGATAAAGTAACAACATATAGAGCTGAACTTATGGAAAAAGCAGCAGAACAAGATGACGAACTTATGAATGCATTTTTTGAAACGGGAGAACTTTCTGTTGAACAAATCAAAAAAGGTATCAGAAAAGGTATTATTGCTAACAACATCTATGGTGCTTGTTGTGGATCGGCTCTTCAAAATGTTGGAGTACAACTTGTTATCGATGCCGCTTGTGCATATCTTCCTTCACCACTCGATGTAAATAACGGTATGGTTACTGTTATGGATATCGATGACAAAGAAAAAACTGAACAAATCAAAGTAGAAGCGAACTCTCCACTTGGAGCGCTTGCTTTCAAAATCGCTACAGATCCATTTGTTGGTAAAATCTGTTTCGTAAGAGTGTATACAGGAACTCTTAGAGGAGGAAGTTATGTATATAATCCAGTGAGTGGTCAAAAAGAGAGAGTTGGACGTCTTCTTCAAATGCATGCAAATACTCGTGAAGAAATCGAAGAGATTCCAGCTGGTCATATTGGAGCAGTTGTTGGTCTCAAAGATACAAGAACGGGAGATACTCTTTGTGATGTGAACAAAATATTTAGAGTAGAATCAATTGAATTCCCAGAACCAGTTATCTCTGTTTCTGTTGAGCCAAAATCAAAAGCTGACCAAGAAAAAATGGGTATGGCTCTTTCTAAACTCGCTGAAGAAGATCCTTCGTTTAGAGTAAGAGTTGACGAGGAAACAAGTCAAACAATTATCGCTGGTATGGGAGAACTTCATCTTGATATCATCGTTGATCGTATGAGAAGAGAATTTAAAGTTGAATGTAATGTTGGAGCTCCACAAGTAGCCTACAGAGAAACTATTAAACTTCCAGTAAAAGATGTTGAACATAAATATTCAAAACAAACAGGATGACGTGGACAATTTGGACATGTTATTATCTCATTTGAACCATATAAAGAGGCTGATGCTGACGATAAAGAAGGAAAACTTGTAAACAAATTTGTCAACAAAGTTGTTGGTTGAGTCATCCCAAAAGAATTTATTCCTGGTGTTGAAAAAGGTCTTGATGCTTCATATAAGAGAGGGTACCTTGCTGGATACCCAATGGTTGATATCAAAGCAACACTTACATTTGGTTCTTACCATGAAGTCGACTCTTCAGAACTTTCTTTCCGTATCGCTGCTTCAAAGGCATTTAGAGATGCTTGTAAGAAAGCACAACCAGTGCTTCTTGAGCCTATCATGAAGGTAGAAGTAAATACTCCAGAAGAGTATATGGGTGATGTTCTTGGACAAATCAACTCAAAAAGAGGACGTATCGAAGAAATGGGACAAAGAGCGCTTGCAAAAATTATCACGGCTTACGTACCACTTTCAGAAATGTTTGGATATGCAACCGTTCTTCGTTCTGCTTCACAAGGACGTGCAACGTACGCTATGGAGTTTCATCATTATGAAGAAGTTCCTTCAAATGTTGCTCTCAAAATTAGAGAAGAAAGAGGATTCAAACTTGCTGAAGACGATGAATAATATTAAAGCAATTAAAGAGGGGATTTCCCCTCTTTTTTTTGTGTATTTATGTATTTTGTTATAATGTCTTCGAATTTTTAATATGATTATTATGAGTATTTCCGTTTATCCTTTCTCTTTTTGAGAAACGCAATTTCTTAAAGAAGTTACTTTAGAGACCTGAGAAACGTTCTATTTTTTTTGTTGAATAGATTTGTCTACAGCAGATCAACTTATTACTCTTTCATCAGACCTAAATGATGAAGTACTCCAAGCATCGGTTCCGAATGATAAAAAGAGATTTTGAGATAGAGAAAAACTTCAAGCTTGGTATAATGATGGGGTAGAAGATAAAAAAAGAAGATATTTTTACTATTTTGCTGATGGAGAGGGAAAATTAGCGGCTATTGCTTGGCTTCGAAAAAGTAGCCTCCCAGTAATGCAAAACGATGCTCAAAATGGACTTTCAGAGCTTCTTGACTGAAATAATCTTGAAAACTTAGATGTCCATACAGAGGCTTTTAGAGTGTATCCTCCTTTTCGTGGAAAAAAACTTTGAAACTATATCTTATGAGAAGCAACAAATCACTATAAAACTATAGGAAATACAGGGGTTGTTATAGGGGATGTTGACGAATGAAATGTCGCTTCTCAAAAAGTTCATATAGCAGCAGGTTATAGCAATATATGACATGGAGAAGCAGCAAAAACTGGAAGTTATGGAGAAAAAAGAATTCTCTTTGCAAAGGTTAT